>CALYQE010000012.1 GCA_945281075.1 uncultured Lactobacillus sp.
GTGGAGCGGCTTAGATAAGGAGAACTTAGTGAAATTTTCGGAATTAGGATTAAACGATGAGCTTTTGAAAGCAATTAAACGCTCAGGCTTTGAAGAGGCAACACCAATTCAGGAGCAAACGATTCCTCTTGCCTTAGCGGGCAAAGACGTAATTGGACAAGCGCAAACGGGTACAGGTAAAACCGCCGCCTTTGCTTTGCCAATTTTACAAAATTTAGACAAGCATAATAAAACGATTCAGGCATTAATTATCGAGCCAACTCGTGAACTAGCAATTCAAACCCAAGAAGAGCTGTTTCGCCTAGGCCGGGATGAAAAGGCGCGCGTTCAGGTTGTGTATGGTGGTGCAGATATTGGCCGCCAAATTCGTTCGCTTAAAAGCCATGTACCCGCAATTTTAGTCGGTACACCTGGTCGTCTGCTTGATCACTTGAAGCGCAAGACAATTAACTTAGAAGATGTTAAAACAATTGTGCTTGATGAAGCTGATGAAATGCTGGACATGGGCTTTATTCAAGACATTGAAAGTATTTTGGGCTACGTAAAGAACCGTCAGCAAACTTTGCTGTTCAGTGCGACAATGCCGAAGCCAATTTTGAATATCAGCGAAAAATTCATGCACAATCCAGAGATTGTGCGCATTAAAACTAAGGAACTAACTGCTGACCTAATTGATCAATATTTTGTTCGTTCGAAAGACTCGGAAAAATTCGATATTATGTGCCGGCTAATCGATGTGGAAAGCCCAGATTTAGCGGTAATCTTCGTGCGGACCAAGCGGCGTGTTGATGAAGTAACCCGCGGCTTGCAAGCTCGTGGTTATAATGCGGCCGGGATTCACGGCGATTTGTCACAAGCGCGTCGAATCAGTGTCTTGAAGCGTTTCCGGTCTGGTAAATTAGATATTTTGGTTGCGACTGATGTGGCGGCGCGTGGACTAGACATTTCTGGCGTTACCCATGTTTATAATTATGATATTCCACAGGATCCTGATTCATATGTTCACCGGATCGGACGTACTGGTCGTGCTGGTCAAAACGGTAGTTCAATTACTTTTGTCACACCAAATGAAATTGGTTACATGCGCACAATTGAACAGCTGACCAAGAAGAAAATGACGCCATTGCGTCCACCTTCAGACGATCAGGCTTTTCGTGGTCAGTTGAAGATCGCCAAGTCCAAGATTGAAGACATAATGAAGGAAGACCTGACTAAATACACTGATGACGCCAGTGAGTTGCTTGAGAACTACTCTGCTATTGACTTGGTTTCCGCTTTCTTGAAGAACCTGTCAAAAGATTCTGCGGGTGTAGAAGTTAAGATTAGTTCAGAAAAACCGTTGCCTTATAAAGGTGGCAATGGACGCCGTGGCGGTGGTCGTGGTGGCTATAACCGTAATCGTGGTGGCAGCCGGGGTGGCTATCGTAGTCGTGGCAATCGTGGTGGTAATCACGGTAACCATTCGGGTGGCAGTCATCATTTCGTCATCAAGAACAAAAAAGATTAATGATTTTGCTAAAAAAAGAGTTGCGCCAGTTTGCAGCTCTTTTTTGTATTATAATTTGCGCAAGTGAGGTAAGAAAAATGATTTTTGGTGTCGGCATTGATGCAGTTGAAGTTGAACGAATAGCTAAAATAGTTGCCAAGGGCGACCACTTTGCTGAGAAGGTTTTAACTGCGAAAGAATTTGTGCAGTATCAAAAGCTGACCGGTCAACGAAAAATTGAATATCTTGGTGGTCGCTTTTCGCTCAAAGAGTCTTTTGCCAAGGCGCTGGGCACCGGTTTAGGCGCAGAGCTTGGCTTGAAAGATGTGGAAACCCTGTGGAATGAAAAAGGGCAACCTGTAACTACATCGAATAAATTTGCCGGTAAGATTTTTTCAAGTATTACCCATGATAATCACGAAATAATAACCTTAGTAGTGTTGGAGAATTAATATGGTACCTGGAATACACCGCCCAGCAGCTGTTTATGTCGACTTGGGTGCAATTAAACATAATATAAAAGAAGAACTAAAACATCTTGAACCCGGCCAGCAGCTGTTCGCTGTTTTAAAAGCTAATGCTTACGGGCATGGCGCAGTAAAAATCGCTCAAGTAGCGATCAAGGAAGGAGTTAGCGGCTTTTGTGTAGCAATCTTGGATGAAGCCCTAGAGCTGCGGCAAGCTGGAATTAAAGCGCCAATCCTGGTACTGGGCGTTACGCCAACAGAATACGCACCGCTAGCTGCTGAGCAAGACCTATCGTTGACTGTGCCTGATTTGGATTGGTTAAAAGAAGCTGAGTCAAAGCTAGCGGCGGCGACTGCCAAGCCCCTAAAAATTCACTTGGCTGTGGATTCAGGCATGAATCGCGTTGGTTTTAACGAAGATCAGACCTTTTTAGCTGCAAATGATTTTTTGCTTAATAACGCGCACTTTGAAGTTGAGGGTATGTACACGCACTTTGCGTCGGCTGATAGTAGCGATGATTCATACTTTAATAACCAGGTAGAACGCTTTGAGCACTTTAAAAAGCTCCTCAAGTTATCGCCTAAATGGATTCATGCTGATAATACGGCAGCCAGTGTCTACAATAAAAAAGTCACAAGTGATTTGGTCCGCTTTGGAATTGGACTTTATGGCTTGAACCCGTCCTCAAATCCGGCCAAGCCTGATTTGCCAATGAACGTTAAACTAAAACCGGCGCTGTCATTTGAAAGCGAATTGGTGCAGGTGCACGTCATCCCGCGCGGGCAAGGCGTGGGTTATGGTTCTACTTACATTGCCGATAGCGATCAATTTATTGGCACCGTTCCGATCGGTTATGCGGATGGTTTTGTTCGTAAGTTTCAGGGGTTTGAAATTAAAGTAGGTAGTGAATATTGTCCGATTGTGGGCCGCATTTGCATGGATCAGTTAATGGTTCGCTTGCCATACCGCATGTCGGTTAAAACTAAAGTGATCCTGATTGCCAAGGATGCGAGTGCGCCGAATAACATTAAGGCTGCGGCCGATTATGTGGACTCGATTCATTATGAAGTTGCCTGCTTATTAGATGATCGTTTGCCACGCATCTACTACAATGAATAGTTAAAGAAAGCGAACTTTTGATTTGCTATTGACAACTTTTGGGCTCTAATGTATTATTTAGTAAACGTTTTCAGGAAAGTAAATGGATTGTTACTGGTAGGGCAGGCGATACCACAAAAGGTTATTTGTGGCATCGCCTGTTTTTATTGGGGAGGAGTATACAAGGCGGTGATTGTAAAAAAGAAGTTTAATAACAATGTCATCATGACAGTGGATAAAGATGGTAACGAACTCGTTTTGATTGGTAATGGACTTGCTTTTAATACCCGTCCGGGTGATCAGGTCGATACTAGTAAAATAGAAAAAATTTTTCACATTGAGTCGGGCAATAACACTGAAACTTTTGCCGATTTTGTCAGTAAAATCCCCCAGTGGGAACTGAATATGACTGAAGAAATCATTAAGTACGGTGAACAGGTACTAGGTACTAAATTAAATAAGTATCTGTATTTAAGCCTGACTGATCATATTGAAAACGCTGTTCAGCGCAGTAAAGATGGCAACGATTTAACTAATCCGTTGCTATGGGAAATCAAAGAGCTTTACCCAAAGGAGTTTGCAATTGCTCAGTATGCCTTAAAGGTGATCTATAAATATACTCAAGTCGAACTATTGGAAGATGAGGCTGGCTTTATTGCTCTACATTTTGTTAATACACAGCAGAAAAAAGAAAAGATGAGCCAGACAATGTCAATTCCGAGGATCGTAAGGGATATTCTAGCAATTGTGGAACATAATTTTGGCATCA
This sequence comes from uncultured Lactobacillus sp., assembly GCA_945281075.1. Classification (GTDB taxonomy): domain Bacteria; phylum Bacillota; class Bacilli; order Lactobacillales; family Lactobacillaceae; genus Lactobacillus. Next base: position 3,822 of record CALYQE010000012.1, read on the forward strand.
AATTGGATCGCAAATCAACGTCCTATGAACGGTTTTTAGTTCACTTGAAGTTTTTTGCACACCGCGTGGTTGATAACGAAGCTTTTCCTGAGGATAAACTCAAAATGGTGCAGCAGCTTGCAGAATCTTGGCCAGAAATTTATGAATGTGTGGAAAAAATTGATCAATACATGCAGGATAAGCACCAAATCAAGATTAATGATGATGAGAAATTATATTTAATGTTACATATTTATCGCGTTCTGAAAAACTAAATAATTTGGATTGTTACTGTTTAATCAGGCGATACCTTCACGCACTTTTTAAAGTGATGCAGGTATCGCCTTTTTGTTTTGGAGGAAGAAAAAATGGCAGAAAAAATATTATCAGCGCAAGACTATTTTGCAATTGCTGAAGAAAACAAACCCCAATTGGAAACAAATGTAATAAATGAACCTAAGATCGTGCAACTTGAAGCTGATCCAGCAGCCTTTTGCGGCTATCGCATGATTGCAAGCCGCTCAACTTTAAAAGATTTGCCCAAGCATGATTTTAATAAAGGCGACAAAATTATTTTTGATTTTGGTAATCACTACGTGGGGCATTTTGGTTTGGATCTGGTAGATCACGGCAATCCCATGGACTCACCTTTGTTTTTGCATTTTAAGTTTGCAGAAATTCCGGCCGAGCTGGGTTTTGACAACAGTAAGTATGAAGGAATGATCAGCAGTTCTTGGATTCAAGAAGAGTACCTGCATATTGACCAATTGCCGTGCAAACTTGAATTACCACGCCGCTATTCATTCAGGTACGTCGAAGTCGAGGTAATGGATACTTCTTCGCAATGGAGCGTTCGGCTAAGCAATCCGCATTTAAAAACCCAAAGTGCTGTTAGTACGCAAAAAGTTCAAACCGTGCCTACCGATGATAAACTGCTGCAAAAATTAGATGAAGTCAGTGTAAAAACTTTGCGTGATTGCATGCAAGACGTGTTTGAAGATGGTCCCAAGCGTGATCAGCGCCTGTGGCTTGGCGATCTGCGCTTAGAGGCCCTAGCTAATAACGTAACCTTTAAGGATTATTCACTAACTAAACGTTGCCTTTATCTCTTTGCCGGCTCAATCACGGAAGATGATCGCATTCCAGCAGACGTCTTTACCAATGGGCGCATTGTACCAGACACGATTTTCTTTTTTGATTATAGCCTCTTTTTTATCTCCGTTTTAAATAATTATTTCCACGAAACGGCTGATTGGCAGGCCCTCGATGACCTCTATCCAATTGCCAAAAGAGCCATTAATAAAGCCCTAACTTTCGTTAACCCACAAAAGATTTTGGTAGCACCTGATGACTGGCGCGTCTTTGTTGATTGGTCGCAGGTGATTGACAAGAATACTGCTGGACAAGCAATTTTGATTTACGCTTTAAAGCAGTTTATTGAGCTCGCTAAAATCAAAAGTGATCCAGACTTATCTGGATATGAACGGCAAGCTGACGAACTTTCTGCAAGTGCAGTCAAATACTTATTTGATCCGCAACAGCAATTATTTATTAGTGGTCCAAAACAAGAAGTTAATATTGCAAGTCAGGTGTGGATGGTATTAGCCCACGTGCTAAATGATAAAGACAATGAAGCTTTGATGTCTGTTGCCTTAAAGGAGCTGTTTCCAATCAAGGGCATTGTCACGCCCTACATGTATCACCATATTGTCCAAGCCTTGTTTGAAGCAAACCATGCTCAAGAAGCGATTGATTTACTTAAGAGTTATTGGGGAAAAATGATTGAATTGGGCGCGGATACATTTTGGGAAGCCTTTGATCCCAATGATCTGGAATTTTCGCCTTACGGCAGTCCAATTATTAATAGTTATTGCCATGCTTGGAGCTGCACGCCAACATATCTTTTGCACAAGTATGTGCTGTCTGAAAAATAATCAATTTGACAATCATGCTTTGGAGGTAAAACAATGTCAAATAAATTTAAAAAAATAATGCTAATTATCGCCTTGCTGTCGTTAAACGTGGTTGAACAGGCGGCAAGCGTGGTTAATGCCACTATTCCGGGAATGGCTAAATCATTTCCCCAAGAAGCGCTTGTTAATATTGAGCTGGTAACTACGGTTGTTTCAATTTTTGTGACCATTTTCGTTCTCGTCAGTGGGGTTGTCGTGCGCTACATTGGCCAAAAGCAAACGGCCATTTTGGGCCTGTTGATTGCCACGGTCAGTTCAATCATTCCCGCTTTTTCCAATAATTTTACAGTCATCTTCGTTTCTCGGGCTGTGCTTGGTATCGGGATTGGCCTGGCTAATCCCTTGGCAATTAGTTTGATTGGCTCTTTCTTTACAGGTGATACAAGAGCAAAATTGTTAGGTTGGCGCTCAGCAATTGCCGGGGTTGGCACCTCAATCATGACATATTTTGCGGGACAACTGCTTGTGTTCAGCTGGCATGCTGCTTATTGGGTATATTTGTTGTTCGTACCTACTTTACTTTTGTTTATCTTCTTTGTTCCGGATCCTAGAAAAGGTAATGATAACGAAACTACTGAAGAGGAGACTAATGCTGCTTCAGCAAAATCAACTAAGAATTCACCGCTGTTAATTACTTGGCTGACCTTCTTGATTTTTGTTTTTTTATCAGGTGGAATGGTTTTAGCGATCAAGCTGCCCACCTATTTTGTGGATTATCACATTGGAACGGCAACGCAGGCAAGCAACGCCTGGAGCATGTACAATATAGCCAATGTAATTGGCGGTGTTTTATTCGGCTATGTTTATAAATATCTTAAGCAATATATTTTACCTTTGGGTTTAGTTTTAACTGGTCTAGGAATTTTCATGACCAGTTTTACTAGAAGCTTAACCTTAACCTATGTTTTATGCTTTGCTACTGGTATCTTTGGTGCCTTGGTCATTCCATACATTTTTAATGAAATCAGTGAATCTTTTTCACCGGATAAGACGCCTTTTTATACATCAATTGCCCTTGTCGGTTCAAATTTAGGTGCATTTTTAGCACCATATTCTGGCCAACTGCTAGGAAAAACCGCAGTCAAATCAATTTTTAACGCGGGGTTAATCTTGATTATTCTGGCAGTAATTATTTTGCTGGTATTTATTGTGCAAGGAATGAGTCAAAAGAAGAGCGAGCTTAAAAACTAGTTGACATAATTTTTTTCGTGAGCTAATGTTAATTAGAAGAAATATTGGCATGTTAGTGAGATAAGTAGAGCATAACTGCAGCTTAATTTGCTTTTGCTAGTTATTGTTAAGTAACTAAATAATCTGGATTGTTACTGTTTAATCAGGCGATACCGTGGATCACTTTTTTAAGTGAGACGGGTATCGCCTTTTTGTTTTGAAAGGATATAAAATGAGTCAAAAAACCAAATTTCCGAAAAACTTTCTTTGGGGCGGCGCAGTTGCTGCCGATCAAATTGAAGGAGCATGCTTTGAGGGCGGTAAAGGATTAACCACCTCCGATATGTTTGTCTATCAGCCAGATGCTGATCGCTCAAGCTTGCATACCTCGACCATGACAAAAAAGCAAGTGCAAGATGCAATTGCTGATCAAGACGGCTATTATCCGAAGCGTCACGGGATCGATTTTTATCATACTTACCGCAGTGATTTAAAGTATCTGAAAGAAATGGGTTTTAAGACTTTTCGCTTTTCCATTAACTGGGGCAGAATTTTCCCCAACGGAGATGATGCTGAACCCAACCAGGCTGGCTTAGACTTTTACGATCACTTGATTGATGAAGTGATTGCTGACGGCATGGAGCCAATTGTAACCATGCTTCATTATGAGATTCCGATTAACATCACCTTGAAGTATGGCGGATTCAACAACCGTAAGGTCATTGATCTCTTTACTCGCTACGGCGAAACGCTATTAGAATATTTTGGCCACAAAGTTCGATACTGGATTGTGATTAACCAGATTAACCTGTTCCACATTGAGCCGTTCAATTCAACTGGTATCTGCGTTGATCAGGTAGATAATTTCGAAGAGGCAAAATTTCAAGCAATTCATAACCAAATGGTTGCCAGCGCCCGAATAGTTAAAAAGGCACGGGGGTTAAATCCGAACTTACAGATTGGAACAATGTTAGCTGATCTGACTGCCTATCCAGAAGACAGTAACCCTGATAACGTCTTGTTGGCAATGCACCATAATCAAATGAGCTATTACATGACTGACGTACAATTCAGGGGCTCATATCCGGGCTATATTTTACGTTACTTTAAGAAACACAATTACAAGTTGACCATTACTGATGATGATCGTGAAGTTTTAAGTAAAAATACAATGGACTTTTTGGCTATTTCATATTATTTCTCCCAAATGGTCGACGTAAAAAAGAGCACTGATTATCTCGCTACCGCCCCTAATCCATACTTGAAAGATAATCCGTGGGGCTGGGCAATTGATCCTAAGGGGCTTTATAACTGTTTATCACAGTATTGGGATCGCTATCAAAAACCAATTATGATCGCCGAAAATGGCTTAGGGATGTATGACAAACTCGAAAATGGCACTGTGAATGATGATTATCGCATTGAATATTTAAGAGAACATCTTAAACAATTGAGTCGCTGCATAGAAGATGGTATTGATGTTTTTGCTTATTGTGCTTGGGGCCCAATCGATCTGGTTAGTTCTTCCTCGCAAGAAATGGAAAAGCGTTACGGTTTTGTTTATGTTGACTATGACAACTGGGGTAAAGGCAGTGGTCGGCGCTATAAGAAGAAATCATTTTCGTGGTATCAAAAAGTTATTGCGACTAATGGACGTGAAATTTAGGAGAAAAGAATGGATTATGAACTGTTAGCCAATCAAATTATTCCTTTAGTTGGTGGCTTGAAAAATATTGACCAGGTGTGGAACTGTACCACCCGCTTGCGCTTCAAATTAGTTGATAACTCTTTGGTTCAGGATCAACAGATTCAGAACCTAAACGGTGTTTTAGGTACGCAGAAAAGAAACGATCAGTACCAAATTATTATTGGCAATGAAGTGGCAGAAGTAGAAAAAGTGCTGGCGCAGAAAATGGGCGAAAAGCCGGTCCAGACTGCCCCAGCTGAAGGCAGCGGCGCGTCAAAGAAAAAAGAGGGGATTTTTAACCAGCTTATTGACGCTATTTCGAGTATTTTCACACCGATTTTACCGGCAATTATTGGCGCGGGAATGATGAAATGTATTTTATCAATTCTGACGCTTGTGCATGCGGTTTCGCCCGAAAGCGGCGTTTATCTTGTGTTCTTTATGATTTCGGACGCTGCCTTTTACTTTTTACCATTTCTGATTGGTGCCTCAGCAGCCAAAAGATTTCATTTGAATGAATTCCTCGGTCTGTCAACAGCTGGAGTTTTGCTTTACCCCACTTTAATCAATGGTGCCGCCAAGCATTTGCCGCCAATGAATTTTTTGGGATTAAAAATTCCATATTTGAGTTATAGTTCATCGGTCATCCCGATCATTTTGGTGGTTTGGCTGATGAGCTATGTGTATAAATATCTTGATAAGTACATTCCCAAAGTCTTTCGATTTATCTTAACACCTGTTTTGGCAATGATTATTACAATACCGATTGGTTTGTTTGCCTTGGCACCGCTGGGTAATTATTTGGGCATGCTGTTGTCTTCAATTTTAGACTGGCTGTTCACTAACGCGGGACCATTAGCCGGCTTTTTACTGGCAGGTTTCAATCCATTAATCGTCATGACGGGGATGCACTATGCAATCATGCCGATTGCCATCCAAAATTTGGCTAGGACGGGTTATGATAACTTTTGGCTGCCGTTTGCCTTGATTAGTAATGTGGCTCAAGCCGGTGCCTTGCTCGCACTTGGTTTTAAGTTTAAAAAAGCTGAAGATAAATCGATTGCTTTTTCAACCAGTGCCTCAGCTATTTTAGGCGTCACGGAACCGGGGCTATTTGGCGTAACGCTTAAATTGAAAAAGCCGTTATATGCCGCAATGTTTGCTGGTGGTGTCGGCGGACTGGTTGGCGTCTTACTAGGCGTTCGTACTTATTCTTTTAGTGCTCCTAATATTCTCATTCTTCCGACTTATATTGCTCCTAATGGCAGTATGCAAGGGTTAATTGCTATTGTCAGTGCGATTAGTATCAGTTTTGTTTTGGCCTTCATCTTAACTTGCTTTTTAAAAATTGATAGCTTAAATCCAAAATCGGAATCGCCAACTGCAGCTGCAACTAATTCTGAACCTGTATCCTTTAAATATTCAACTAAGGAGCAGTCTGAAAATGAGCTTGAAGCAATTACCAGTCCCGTATTTGGAACGTTGCAAGACATTAAGACTGTTCCGGATGAGACATTTGCCGACGAGATAATTGGTCAAGGGGTGGCGGTAATGCCAAGTCAAGGAAAGGTCTTCGCCCCGTTTGACGGCGAGATTACTATGACTTTTCACACCAAACATGCCTTGGCATTCACGTCCGAAAATGGTGTTGAAGTATTGGTTCACGTCGGAATTGATACAGTAGAACTAAATGGCGAAGGATTCAAACTGCTAAAGCAGAAAGGCGACCGGGTCAAGCGGGGCGACCTGGTACTAGAATTTTCGCCGGAAACGATTGCTAAACATGGCTACTCGGCAATTACGCCAGTGGTAATAACCAATTACAAAAAATTTGGTGGAATTACGCGGCTTCTTGACCAAACTGAAGTTTCACCGCAGGATGTCATCATGAGAATTAAACAATAAAAGCAAAAAAGCATTACCGTCAGGTAATGCTTTTTAGTTGCTTATTTTTGGCTTACTCATCAACTGGATCGTTAAGAAAGACGCCTGGGTTTTCATCACTCATAATGGTCATTCCGGCTTGCAAGTCTTCAATTTCGGCAACCACATAGCCCTTAGCTTCCAGTCGCTTAACGATTGCTTTCATGGTATCCTCAGTTACCCCGGCAGGAAGAGTGAACAAGATTCTGCGGACAAAGTTGTCATTGACTTCTGCTGCGGAAGCATCTAAACTCATAACGCCGGCAATTTCAGAATATTTGCTGATCGCTTTAGCCATTTTAACCAAGTTGCCACGTGCATTGTCTGTCAAAACAGTTAAAACGTAAGAACCGGTTTTAATGTTCCAAGCATCTGAAAGCATGTCAAGCAGCCGTGAGTGCGTTAGAATCCCGTAAAATTTATTTTCTTCATCCAGAACAGAAATGTATGGTAAATCTCTAATTGTGAAGAAAACTTTAAAAAACGGGGAATTAACCTTAATCGTTTTTGTTGCATTCTTTAGCAAGTAAGTAACGGGCAGATCCATTTCCTTGCCTTGTGATTTATGGCGGTAAATGTGCATTTTATAAATGTTACCCCGGAAAATTGTGCCCGTATCATCTAAAATAGGCACACAACGGTAGCCTGAATCCTCTAAAATCTTTAGAGCTTCTTCAAGAGTTGCGTGTTCGTTGACAGTCGTTAAATAATCTTTTTTAATAACTAAAGATTTGATGAGCATGAAAGTGCCTCCACTTAATAAAATTATTACGCTTTATTATATCATAAAGAACTTTAATTAAATAAAAATTAAAACTATTTTTTTAAATAATACTGAGTTTATCATGAGTTTGTTAACTTGAAAGTTTTAAAATCACTGTAACTTTCTGGTCAAATTGTCTCCGCTTGAATGTGCTATTATTAAAGACGATTAAAAGTAAGGAGTAATCAAATGAAGTTAATTGCGGGTCTCGGTAACCCAGGTAAAAAATACGACGGAACAAAGCATAATACCGGCTTTATGGCCATTGACCATTATTTGACCGAAAATAGGCTGCAACTCGAGCGAGAAAAGTTTGAAGGGCAGTACACCAAACAAAAAATAGCCGGTGAAGACATCATTTTCCTTGAGCCGCAAACGTATATGAATGATTCTGGGCGCTCAGTGGCGCAGTTTGCACGCTTTTTTAAAATTGCTCCGCAGGATATTTTGATTATTCATGACGACATGGATTTGCCGTTAGGTAAAATTCGCATTCGTGCAAATGGAAAGTCAGGCGGTCATAATGGAATTAAGAGCATTATCCGAGATTTGGGCTCCGATAAGTTCAATCGCTTAAAAATTGGAATCAAACATCCCGATAATGTGACCGAAGCCAGTGTGATTTCTTGGGTGCTTTCCCCGTTTAATGCGCAGCAGAATCAGCTAATGACGACTGCATTTACGACCAGCGATCAAATAATAGCTGACTTTATTGCGGGCAAAGATAGTCAATTCTTAATGAACAAGTATAACTAATGATGCGTTTAACAGACTTAATTAAAAAAGATCAGGATTTAACCAGTTTTATTGCCGAAACAGTCAAAGTAAAAAACTCACTTATCACGGGCGCTAACGCCGGTGCTTTTAGTCTATTATTATGCCAAATTGTTACTGAACTTGAGCGGCCATTAATTTTAATAGAAGAAAATGAAAGCAAGGCCCAAAAGATTTATGCTGAATTAAATGCAATATTGCCGGAGCAAAGTGTCCGGGCTTTTCCACTTGATGCGACCATTGCGACCCAGGGGGCGGTAAGTTCCCCCGATGAATTAAGCAGCCGAATTCAAACGCTTAACTTTTTACTTAGCGGGCAAAAGGGAATTGTTGTCACTACACCACAAGGCCTGCAGTATAAGCTGTCTGATCCAGCGCAGTATCAAGCGACTAGTCGCTTTTTTGCACCCGGAAAAGAATTTGATCTGGCAGCTTTAACCAGCTGGCTAGTTCAGGCAGGGTATTGGCGGGAAAACTTGATCGCTCGTCCGGGAGAGTTTGCCCTTCGGGGTGACATTCTCGATATTTATCCGCTTGATCGGGAGAATCCAGTTAGACTAGAATTTTTTGGCGATGAGATCGACACGATTAAAGAATTTGATCTTGCCAGTCAGCGCAGCCAAAAGCAAATTGAACAAATAACGGTTGCAGCTGCCCAAGACCGCGTCTTTACTGAGGTGGATTTTGCGCGTGCAAAAGTGCAAATCGAGCAGGCAATGGCGTCTGCTCCTGCGCCTGAAAAAGCCGTTAAAGATCATTTCACGCAAATTCTTGACGAGCTGCAAGATCAGGCTTTGCCGCAAAACTATGCTTTTCTAGTTGACTTTTTGCTTGAACAGCCCAGCAGCTTACTGGATTATTTAAAACAAGACGGATTAGTTTTACTCGATGATTGGCCACTGATTGATCAGGCCGTTAAAAAGGTTGATCAGCAAAATGCCGCTTTTATCGATGATGAATTAAAAACAGGAGCCCTTCTTCCCGGTCAAGAGATTCGCACTAATTTTCAACAAGTTTGGTCAAAAGATCAGCATAGCCATCTGTACTTTTCATTGTTTCAGCACAGTCTTGGCAGAGTCCGTTTAAATCAGCTCTTTGACTGGCAGACCCGTGAACCAGAGCAATTCTTTAGTCAAATGCCCTTAATCAAAGCTGAAATTGAGTCATATCAAAAGAAGCGGCAAACGGTCATTTTACAGGCGGATAATGCCAAGCGCTCTCGTCAAATTAGTCAGACGATGGCTGAATTTGGGCTGGACGTGCCAATTGTTGCAGAAGATGACCTGGTTGAACAGCAGACCCAAATTACTGTCGGGGCCTTTACCAGTGGCTTTACCTTACCAAATAATAATTTAGTCTATTTAACCGAACACGAGCTGTTTAATAAAACTACGCGCCACACCCGGCGAGTTAAGACCTTGGAAAATGCCCAGCGCTTGCGAAACTACACGGAATTAAAACCGGGCGACTATGTCGTTCACGTCAATCACGGGATTGGGCGCTTTGAAGGAATCAAGACACTAGAAAATAATGGTGTTAAGCGCGACTATATCACGATTACCTACCAAAAGGGCGACCAGCTTTTTGTTCCGGCGGACCAGTTGAAATTGGTTCAAAAGTATGTTGCTTCAGAGGGCAAAACGCCGCATGTTAACAAGTTAGGCGGTTCTGAGTGGGCTAAGACCAAGCGCAAAGTACAAGCGCGAGTTGAAGACATTGCAGATGACTTGATTGACTTATACGCAAAGCGTGAATCCGAAAAAGGCTTTGTCTTTTCAAAAGATGATAGTTTGCAGCGCAAGTTTGAAGACGACTTTCCTTACGTTGAAACGCCAGATCAGCTGCGTTCTTTAAAAGAAATAAAACACGATATGGAACAAGCAAAGCCAATGGATCGCTTATTGGTGGGCGACGTTGGCTTTGGAAAAACCGAGGTTGCGCTTCGAGCCGCGTTTAAGGCGATTCAGGATAATAAGCAAGTTGCTTTTCTGGTGCCGACAACGATTTTGGCTCAGCAGCATTACGAAACGATCCAAGATCGATTTAAGAATTATCCCGTCAACTATGCGGTTTTATCACGCTTTCAAACGCCAGCAGAGGCAAAAAAAATCACTACCGGACTAAAGGACGGCAAAATTGACTTGGTGGTGGGAACGCATCGGCTGCTATCTAAAGACGTTCAGTTTAAGGATCTGGGGCTGTTAATCGTTGATGAAGAACAGCGTTTTGGCGTTAAGCATAAGGAAAGACTGAAAGAATTAAAAGCTAACATTGATGTTTTAACCTTAACGGCGACTCCGATTCCGCGAACTTTGCACATGTCAATGGTTGGCGTTCGCGATCTGTCTGTTATGGAAACACCACCATCTAACCGCTACCCAATTCAAACTTATGTCATGGAACAAATTCCAAGCGTGATTAAGGATGCCTGCTTACGCGAAATGCAGCGTGATGGTCAGGTCTTTTACTTGCACAATCGAATTGATGACATTGACGAGGTGGTCAGTCATTTGGAGGACTTGATGCCTACTGCCAGAATTGTCAGCGTGCATGGCCGGATGAGCAAAAATCAAATGGAAGATATTTTATACCGGTTTTTGAATCGTGAATTTGATATCCTGGTGACAACGACCATCATTGAAACGGGGATTGACATGCCTAATGTCAACACCATGATTATTGAAGACGCTGACCATTATGGCTTAAGTCAACTCTATCAGCTCCGTGGCCGAATTGGCCGCAGTGCCCGTTTGGCCTATGCCTACTTTTTATATCAGCCAAATAAAGTTTTAACCGAAATCGGGGAAAAACGACTGGATGCGATTCGCGACTTTACCGAATTGGGCTCTGGCTTTAAGATTGCGATGCGTGATTTATCGATTCGGGGCGCGGGTAATATCTTAGGCGCCCAGCAGCATGGCTTTATTGATAGCGTTGGTTATGATCTTTATTCACAAATGCTTGCTGATGCAATTAAGGTCCGCAAGGGGCAGAAGAAGATCAAAAAGAGCAATGCCAAAATTGATCTGGGTCTGGAGGCATACATTCCAGATAGTTATATTAACGACCAGGAAGAAAAAATTGAGTTCTACAAAAAGATCAAGTCTGCCAGCCCTGAAGAAATTAACCAAATTCAGGATGAACTGCTTGATCGTTTCGGCGATTATCCGCTACCGGTCGAAAACTTATTGGCCGTATCGAAATTAAAAGCCGAAGCCGATTTTGCGCAAGTCCTGAATATTGTTAAAATAAATCAGCAAGTTAAAGTTGAGTTTGGGATGGCGGCAAGCAAGGAACTGCAAGGTCCAAATATTTTTAAAGCATTAGAACATGTTTCGTTTAAGGCCAAAATCAATTTATCGCCACAGAAAAAAATGATCGTATTGCTAGAAGTTCCTGCTAAAGTAAACCATCGTCAGCTTTTTAACGAACTGACTAACTTCATGGTTGCTGCGGGTGACATTATTCAAAGATAAATGAGGTTTGAGAATGAGAATTGATAAATTTTTAAAAGTGTCGCGGCTGGTAAAAAGACGGCCAATCGCCAAAGAAATGGCCGATCAAGGTCGAATTAAAGTCAACGATCGAGTAGTTAAATCAAGCTACGAAGTCAAAGTAGGCGACATTATTGAGGTTGGCTACGGCGCCAAACTAGTTAAAGCAAAAGTCAACGAAATCCGCGAAACGACTAAAAAAGCGGAAGCCAGCGAACTTTATGAACTAGTTGAGTAATTACTATATTATTAAATGACTTTTATAATTGGCCTTGCTATAATGAATTTAGTATTTTTAGTAACAGAGGATGAAGACTATGAAGGGACCACGTATTTACAATTCGCTTAGTCCGGAAGAGCGGATTGCACGCTTGCAGCGTCAACAAGAGAAACGGGAAAAAGAAGTGCATCGGGTTCGACGCAATCGAATTATTGCGGTGTTTGCCGTTTTATTTGTCATTTTGGGCTTTCAAATTGGCTATGCCCATGCGCAAACTAACCGTATTAACGAGCAAGTGCAGACATCGAAACAATCGCTGAGTAAGATTAATGATCAAAAAAGTGCCTTAACGGCTAAGCGTGACGACTTAAAAGATCCTGATTACGTAGCCAAGCTTGTCCGCTTTAAATTTTTGTATTCGAAACCAAACGAGAAAGTTTATAACATCCCCGAGGACAAAGATAATAACTGATGAAGTATCAAGTAGGACAAAGAGTTACGGGCATTATTAACAATATCACGGATTTGGGTATCTTTATGTCGCTTCCCCAAAGGTCTTCCGGCCTGATTCATCGCAGTGACTTTGGTGATAATTGGGAGCATGAGCGCCGTCGTTACCAAATTGGCGAGCAGCTCCGCGTGGTCGTGGTCAATTTTCATAAAGGTAAAATAGGTTTATCTAAAATGAGGGTAAATGACCCTGACTTAATTGATCATACTAATCAATTTTCAGACACAAAAAATGAAAACTTTTTGTCGACTTTGACAAAAACCATGCAGGATGGACAAAAAGAAATTAAGAAGTTACAGCAAGATTTAAATGATTATGCAAATTGATGAATTTTTTCGCAGTCATCAGCTTCCGTTAAAAGATCAAACAATTGTCATTGCAACAAGTGGTGGTCCTGATTCAATGGCACTGCTTGATCTTTTTTATTCCGGCCAAAAAAAGCATCATTACCGTTTAGTTGCGGCCCATCTGGATCATGGCCTGCGGGCAGATTCTGGCCAAGAAATTAAGGTGATTGAACAATATTGTCGGGCAAAAGAGATCAAGGTTGTCAATGGCGTTTGGCCGCAAGCATTGCATCCTCTGCAAGGCGTTGAAGCGGCAGCGCGGCAATACCGTTATGCTTTTTTGACCCGCATTGTTGAAGAGCAGGGAGCCGCCTATCTGGTAACGGCGCATCATTGCGATGACTTATTAGAGAACATTTTGCTCAAGTTTATTCGCTCGGGTAATCCCAGTGAAATGAGCAGTCTGCACGCAGTTAGCCGCATGCACGGCAAATTATTACTGCGGCCGCTATTAAGTTTTGAGAAAAAAACGCTGCTTTCATATGTTGAAGAAAAAAAGATTCCGTATGTTATTGATCGCACTAATGAAGAGGACGATGTTCTGCGCAACCGGCTGCGCCACCATCTGATACCACTGTTAAAGCAAGAAAATCCCGTCATTGGTCAAAATGCGCTACGCTTTAGCCAGCAATTAATGGTCATGTCTGATCTGGCCAGTCAGAATCTAGCGCAAATTAAACAGCCAGAGCCTTTTCTCAATGTGGCCTATCGGCTTGAGCGAACGGCTCTTGCCCACATGCCTTCTGAGCAGCAAACGGCTTACTGGCAGCAGTTTATTTGGAAAAACTGGCATGTTCGCGTCAATGAACAGTTAGGGCATTTTCAATTGTTAAGCTATCAGAACTATTTTTATTTGCTAGCGAATAATCTTCCGCGGCCTACTCAGCGCTTTAGCGTTACCACGGGTCAAAGTTTTGTTTTTAATAAAAGAAAACTGCGACTGACTAGTGCAGTAGAAGAAAATAGACCACTAATTGGCCGGTTTTACGCCCCTATTAATGCTCAATTGACCGCGGGCTCATTAAAACAAGGGGCCAAGCTGCTTCTAAAAACGGGCGAGCACGTCAAGAGTAAGAAAAAGTTTGCTGCTAGCGCGATTCCAAGTGCGCTTCGACCTTTTTGCTTGACGATTTATGCTGATGATCAGCCGGTCTTTGTGGAAAAGACCTACACTAATCAGCATGTGGCAAGTGATTTTCAACAATATTATTTGTACGATCATATTTGAGATCATATTTGATAAGATATTTTAAAATATTAGAGCATCACTAGATTTTGTGTTAAACTTTTATTCGTATATCCTTAGGAACTTTGCGGAGGTTTTTTATGAAAAATAACCGGAATCGGCTGTTTTCAAATGGCTTGTTCTATATTGTTGTTTTCCTTTTATTATTAGGCGGCATCAATTGGGCACTTGGAGGAACTGATAATTCCGGCGGTAGTGAAAATATTAGCTACTCGGAATTTGTGAATAAGTTAAATGACGGAAAAGTTAAGAATTTTAACGTCCAACCAGCAAACGGTGTTTACACAGTATCGGGAACTTACAAAAAAGCTGAAAGCACCAAAAGCCGATCAAATAATGGTTTCGACTTCTTTAATGGTAATACAGGGACAAAAATAGACCGTTTTTCAACGACGATGCTGCAAAACGATTCTAGCGTTTCCAATGTTCAAGATTTAGCCGAAAAGACTGGTACCAAGATGACCACTCAAGGTGAATCGCAGTCTGGTAACTGGATTTCGACAATTGTCATGCTGGTTCCGACTATCTTGTTCATTGTGATGCTTTGGATGATGGTCAGTCAAAGCGGCGGCAGCGGTCGAGGCGGTAACGGCGGCATCATGAACTTTGGCCGTTCCCATGTTAAGCCGGAAGACCCGAAGAAAAACAAGGTTCGTTTCTCCGATGTTGCCGGTGAAGAAGAAGAAAAACAAGAATTAGTCGAAGTAGTTGAATTTCTTAAAAATCCAGCTAAATTTACTAAGCTGGGGGCTAAAATACCTTCTGGCGTCTTACTTGAGGGCCCTCCGGGTACCGGTAAAACTTTGCTTGCACGTGCAGTTGCCGGAGAAGCAAATGTTCCGTTCTTCTCAATTTCGGGATCGGACTTTGTCGAAATGTTTGTTGGTGTTGGTGCCAGTCGTGTACGTGACTTGTTCACTAATGCCAAGAAGAGTGCTCCAAGTATCATTTTTATCGATGAAATTGATGCCATTGGTCGACGTCGTGGCGGTAATGCTAGCGGCGGTGGCAATGATGAGCGTGAGCAGACTTTGAACCAATTACTGGTTGAAATGGATGGCTTTGAAGGTAACGAAGGCGTAATTGTCATTGCTGCGACGAACCGTTCTGATGTTTTGGACCCGGCCCTGCTACGTCCGGGTCGGTTCGACCGTAAGGTTCTTGTTGGTAGTCCTGACGTCCGTGGCCGTGAAGCAATTTTACGGGTTCATGCCAAGAATATGCCATTAGCGGATGATGTTGACCTGAAAGAAATTGCTCGTCAAACACCGGGCTTTGTAGGGGCAGACTTGGCTAACTTGCTAAACGAAGCTGCTTTGCTAGCGGCTCGCCGTAATGCCAGTGAAATTAGTGCCAAAGACTTAGATGAAGCTGAAGATCGGGTGATTGCTGGTCCTGCTAAGCGTGATAGCCTGATTTCGAAGAAAGAACGCCAAAGAGTTGCCTTCCATGAGGCTGGTCACTCGATTTGTGGTCTGGTATTAAGCGATTCGCGTACTGTGCGTAAGGTAACAATTGTTCCCCATGGACGCACTGGTGGTTATAATTTGATGCTACCAAAAGACGATCAGTTCTTATTGACGAAAAAGCAGCTGATGGAACAAATCGTCGGTTTAATGGGTGGACGTGCCGGTGAAGAAGTTGTTGTGGGTGACCAATCAACTGGTGCGTCAAACGACTTTGAACAGGCAACGCAAATTGCACACAGCATGGTCGTTAACTACGGAATGACCGATTCTTTGGGAATGGTTGAGCTTGAAAAAGAAGGCGAATCGAATCCTTACGGCTTTAAGCCTTATAGTGAAGCCACCGCGGCGAAGATTGATGAAGCGGTGAAAGAACTTCTTGATGAGGCGCATGAGCAGGCGGTTGAAATCGTAAAGAATAACCGTGAAAAGCACCGGATCATTGCTGAAGCACTGCTGAAGTATGAAACCTTAGACGAAAAGCAGATTATGTCACTGTATACAACAGGTAAGATGCCTGAAAAATCAGTCGAAGAATATCCAAGCGAGTCTAAAGCGTCAACTTATGAAGAAGCCAAAGCTGCCGCTGAAAAAAAGGAAAATCAGAAAGCGATAAGTATTGATTCTAAGCCGAGCGAGCAAAGACAAGAACAGCTTTCTGAAGCGGAAAAAACTGAAACTCCTCTTCAAAAAAATCAGGAAGCGGAGGAAAGGAATCCAGAAAATCCGGAAAAACTTGAATTTCCTGAGGAAAAGAATGTTGATCGGGTAGAAAACAAAAAGCCAAGCGAAAATCAAACGGAAGAAAAGAAACCTTTAGATAAAAATAAAGATGATTCTTCCACCGATCATTCACAAAAATAAAAATTAATAGAGCCTGCAACAGGCTCTATTTTTGTAGGAGAAGAAAATGACAGATTACTTAATTAAAGCGATTGATAAAACCAAAAATATACGGTTGCTAACTGTTAATGCTCATGATTTAGTTCAAGAGGCACAAACCAGACACGACACCTGGTCAGCTTCATCGGCTGTTTTGGGCAGAACATTAATTGCTGGCATCTTGCTGGCGGGAGCTGAGTTAACTGATAAAGAGGAATTTACGGTTCGCTTGTTGGGCGATGGACCAGTTGGTCATACAGTCGTAACGGCCAAGTCTGATCTGACGGTGAAAGGATATGTGAAAAATCCGCATATCGCCTTGCCACCGAAAAAAGATGGTCATATCGATGTAAAAAAAGCTGTTGGTCAAGGCTGGCTGGAAGTAACTAAAGACTTGGAACTTAAAGAGCCATACACCAGTCAAGTGCCAATAGTTTCCGGCGAAATTGCTGAAGATATTGCCTACTACTTAACTAAGTCCGAGCAAATTCCATCTGCGGTGGGTCTTTCAGTCTTTGTCAATCCAAATAATTCAATCGGGGCTGCAGCGGGCTTTATGTTACAGGCTTTGCCTGGAGCAAGCGATTCCCTAATCGACCAAACGATTGAACGAATCAACCAGCTTCCTGCGCTTTCCAGCTCATTTTTAAATGGCATGACTCCTGAAGAGCTAGCCAAATTGATTTTAGGTGAGGATTGCAAGCTTTTGAGTAAAGACGATGTTGCCTATCAGTGCGATTGTTCTAAAGAAAAATATGCCCAAATTTTGGCAACGCTAGACAAAAAGCAGTTGGAAGAAATGATTACCAAAGATCACGGTGCTGAATTAACGTGCAACTTTTGCGGTAACAAATATCACTATTCAGAAGCTGAATTAAAAGCAATTTTGGCGCAAAGGTAGGCAAAGTCAACCTACAAGAAAGCGCAAAGAAAAGTGTTTTGGGTTAAAGCGGGTAACGAGTATGGTTTACAGTTATTTGAAAAAGATCAGCCAAAAAGTCGGTTTTGGCAAAGTTATCTCTTTTATTTTGTTTTTAGTTGTTTGTTATACGGTCTATTTTGCTCAGCCCTATTTGATTAATCAGCTGTTTGTTCAAGGTCAAACCAGTCAATACAAGCTGGGAGTATTATTAGCGCTGGCAATTTCATTGATGATGATGCCGCTCATTAGTTGCTTTAATAATACCTTTATTCAAGCGGTTCGAAAATATTCCAAACAAGAACTATGGACAGATGTTACTGATAAACCACTAAGCTATTTTGCCAGACAAACGGTGGGCAAGGTGCAAAGCTATATTAAAGACGTATCGTTTGCCTGCCGTGAATTAGAACAAACGAGTCTAGCGGTTATCGTCCAAATGGGCGTGATGCTGCTAATGTATACCATCTTGCTGTGCCTGCAAAACCTTTTTCTTGGTTTATTTTACTTATTATTTTTTGTTGGTTATATGTTGATTTCCGTGGTGATGGCTAGAAAAAATCGGAAGAACATTGCCGCTTCGTTAAAATCTGCTTCCAAGGTTAATGAGTACATTATCGACTACTATCGCAATGTTGAAACGATTAAGTCAAGCAATTCAATGCAGTATGAAAGTGGAAAGATGAATGATGTTCTAGACGATGAGCAGAGTTCCTTTATTAGAGTGCAATCTATTACTAATAAGGCAGGGATTTTGCAACAGTTGATTGTTGTTATTTTAGCCTGTGCAATTGCCGTCATTAGTCAATTTCTGCTAGGTAAAAGTGACCACCAGTCTTTGTCAATTGTACTCATTTTGCTCTATTCAGTTTTGAACTTGTCCGGTTTCGGGACGCAATATCTCGCCATTGAGGAATTTTTGAATCGCATTCGGGCCGGTCTAAAAGAACTCGAATATCACAAAAATGAAAAAAAGCAGCCACCGTGTTTTCAATTTGATGGTTCAAAAGATGCACTAGCTGTTAAAGGAATTAGTTATTCATATCGTGGACAAAAGCCAGTGCTGACCGACTTAAACCTTATTTTTAAAAAAGGTGCAATGTCTGCTTTAGTGGGTCCTAATGGTGCGGGTAAGAGTACGCTTTTGAAAATTATCGCCGGCTTTTATCAACCAGACGCGGGCAAAATTATTCTGCCATTTGCCCAAAAACCCACGCTGATGTACGTTGCGCAAAATGCTCCGCTGTTTAATCGCTCAATTATGGCAAATATTTGCTATCCCGATCACCAACTGGACATTAATGCGGTTTACCAATTAGTCAAGGAAATTAATTTAGATACTTTGATTAGCTCTATTTCCGATTTAACTGAAAAAACTCCTGGTGATTTTAAAAATAAGATTTCAGGTGGTGAAGTACAAAAAATTCTCTTTTTGCGGGCAGTTGTCACGAAGCCGCAAATTCTTTTGCTTGATGAGTTCACTAGTAATTTAGATGAAGAGGCCATTGCGACCGTTTACAAGATGATTAAACAGTATTTGCCACAGACAACCATTATCAGTGTAGTTCACCGGACCGCTGAAATGGAGTTTTACCAAGACGTGATTAAATTATAAAGAACTACCAAGTGTTTAATTGCTAAATTTAAGATGCGGTAAAGAACATTTTTGATTATAATGGAGAAGTTAAACAAGGATAAGAATAAGGAGAAGTAAATAGATGCTAAACGTATATATAGTGCGTCATGGACAGACAGATACTAATAAGACCGCGTCCTTTAACGGCTCTGGAACCAATCTGCCGCTGAATGATACTGGAGTAAAACAGGTTGAAGCACTCCGTGATAGTTTTGACATTAGGAAGATGGACTATGTATACGCAAGTCCACTAATCAGAGCCCAGCAGACGGCGGAAATTTTGACTAAGGGCCAACGAGAAATTATTTATGATGACCGGTTAATAGAATTGAATTATGGTAATTGGGATGGCAAGTCTTCTGCGGAACTGCATGCGCTATATCCGCAAGTTTTTGATGATTTAGGGTATTTTACTGAAAATTATGTTGATTATTGCACTGGTGAGAGCTATCAGCATTTAGCTGCACGGTTAACTGATTTCTGGCAAGAACTGGTTGATAAGCATATCGATGAATCAATTGCTTTGATCTTTCATGGCACTGCTTCACGCTCATTGGTGCAAAACGTCTTGCAAAGCCCAGAAATTTCGAAAATCGGTGAAATGCAAAATGCTGGCGTTACCAATATTTCCGTTGATGACAATAGCAAAAAGTCCTTTTTGCGCTATTATAACCGGGTGGCGCCGTGTGACTTTTTTATTCAATAAAAAATGCTTGAAAATGTCTTGGAATTTTGCTTATAAGATCCTTTTTGTTATGATGTTAAAATATTTGAAAGGATGATTTGGTGAATAATAGCTGGAAAATTCGCGAGATAACCATCCCAAACCGGGTTGTTGTAGCGCCGATGGCCGGAGTATCGAATTCGG
>CALYQE010000013.1 GCA_945281075.1 uncultured Lactobacillus sp.
TATATTTTTTTGTTTTCAGCAAGTCTAACAAAGTCTTTACCCTGACTAATCATCGTTTTGCCCGAATCATCAAAGTGAACATTTTGATCAACTTCACGTTCTACTAATTGTCGAACTTTTTCTTTAGTACTGCCAGCTTTAGCTGCTAAAACGGCTCTTTGCGCATCTGGTACAAGATGATATGTTTTTTTTAGCGCGCGCCATTTTTGATTAGGCTACGCCTGATACTCATCCGGGCTACGATAATCGACTACCGTTTTTAGCCCTATTTCATCTAAAACGGCTTTATCATTCTCAGTGAGCCGATGCAAATGATCAGAGCGAAACAATTTCCCCCATTTTACCCGCTTACCATCCGCTCCAAGATAGCCTCCTAAATCACGAAAATTATTTGGTCCATCAAGTGGAACAACCCATGTAGCAGCAATTAACTGATTATCATCATCTTTCAGTAAAAAATATGGACGCAGGCATTTAGTTATCATTACTTCAGCCTGGTTCTGGTTTGTTTTTACTAAAAATTCACTTACCTCATCATCCGGTTGCATTAACAAGTAAATCGCTACTTCACGTTTGCTTTTCCAATTTAACACGTACTTATTTTTGCCTTGATAATGAACAACAACATTTGAAATCATATTTCCTCCGTAATTATTCCGTTTTGGCTGCTTCTTGAGCGCAGCATTGTTTGTCAATCATTTTCATGAACGGGTACCAAATAGCCAGCAAAATTACCAGCTACAACATGCCAGATAAACATGCGCCAACCACCGAGAAGAAATGCCCGGAAGAATTCCGGCGTTCCAGCCGTTTGCACTGGAATACCATTGGGTCTTGGAATCAGCCCAATATAGGTAGCAAAATAAGTCGCAGCCACACTAATTGTGCCGCCCATGGTTAGTGGAATAAAAGCCAACGGATTTAAGACCATTGGAATACCAAATTTAAAGGGCTCGCTAATGCCAAAGAATGCTGGAATAAAACCAACTTTTCCCAAAGAACGCAAACGTTCACTCTTAGAGCGAAGGCATAAAATTGCGTATGCTAAAGCACGCGGCCCTTTTTGATTGGTAATAAAGGTCATCTTCACGATGTATGGAAGTGCTGTTCCTGCCTTAAAAGCATTTAAATTAGCAACATCAAATGGATAAAATAGCGTGTATAGTACAAATGATATATGCTTAGTCAGCAACAGCGAAAATAAAAATTGCAATTCTCAAGACTGTTGGTCGTTTATTTTTCCCGAATCCGCTAGCGCCTTGTTTAAAAAAGTTACTTGGATTTTATCCACAATTAGCAGCGCACAACAATTTGCACAGATTTTTCCACAAGTCACAACTTGTTTAAAAACTTATTCACAGCATGTGGATATTTCGCCACAAAAACTAGCTAAATACCTTATAAAATAATCTTTTTAATCCACAGGTCTACTTGTCTATTACGTTTTTTCGCGAATGTTTTTCAAGATTTTTGTGTATTTTCCTTCAAAAGTAATCCACAACTTGTTGATTTTGGATTATTGTTATTCACTTGTGGAAAACATTTTGTTTAGATGGTAAAATAAGTTTTGCTTAACGATTTCGGAGGGACTTACTTTGTTTGACATCAATCAATTTTGGGAGCATTTTAACGATGAAATGCGCGAACGCTTCAACGAAGTGGCGTATAATGCTTGGTTTAAAAAAACCAAACCCATTTCATTTAATAAGGAAACACATGAATTAAAGATTGCCGTCCAAAACCCGGTAACCAAGGGTTATTGGGAAAAGAACCTCTCTTCGCAGCTGATTCAATCGGCTTATGGTTACGCAAATATCGAAGTCATGCCAGTCTTTCAAATTGAAGGTGACAATAGCACTGAACGGCTGGTTACGCCCAAACCTCAAGTCGATTCAACCAGGGAAACTGCACAGCAAAGCCCAAATAATGCCTTGGTCCGTAACCTGAAGCTTAATGATAAATATACTTTTGATAGCTTTGTTCAAGGTGAAGGCAATAAATTGGCTGCGGGCGCTGCACTGGCAGTTGCTGATAGCCCCGGTAGTTTTTATAACCCGCTGTTTATTTTTGGTGGCGTTGGACTTGGTAAAACCCACTTAATGCAGGCAATCGGGCACCAGATGCTGAGCGAGCGCCCGCAGGCCAAGGTCGTTTACATTCAAAGTGAAACCTTCGTTAACGACTTTATTAATTCCATCAAAAATAAGACGCAGGATCAATTTCGCGAAAAATACCGTACCTGCGACTTATTGCTAGTCGACGATATTCAATTTTTTGCGAAAAAAGAAGGTATTCAGGAAGAATTTTTCCATACCTTTGAAACACTGTATAACGATCAAAAGCAAATCGTAATGACCAGTGATCGCTTGCCTACTGAAATTCCAGATCTATCGGAAAGATTAGTTTCCCGGTTTACCTGGGGACTGCAAGTTGAGATCACGCCGCCAGACTTAGAAACACGAATCGCTATTCTCCGTAAAAAAGCCGAGGCCGAAAATCTGATCATTGATGACAGCACGCTTGACTATATTGCGTCACAGGTTGATACCAACATTCGTGAGCTGGAAGGCGCCTTAGTGAAGGTGCAGGCCCATGCAACCATTGAGCATGAAGACATCAATGTTACTCTTGCCCGTGAAGCGTTAGCCGATTTGAAACTGGTGCAGAAAAATCAGGGCTTGCAGATCTCAAAGATTCAAGAAGTGGTCGCCAACTATTTCCAAACTTCTACTTATGAATTAAAAGGAAAAAAGCGTGTCCGCCAAATCGTTGTCCCGCGGCAAATCGCAATGTATTTGTCCCGTGAATTGACCGACTCGAGCTTGCCTAAAATTGGACAGGAATTCGGCGGCAAGGATCACACAACCGTCATGCACGCTTGCGAGAAGATTAGTCGCGAAATTAAAACGGATGCAGATATTAAAACTGCCGTTTTTGATTTAAAGCAAATGCTCGATCGCTAAAAAAAGTGACTTATTGTGGAAAACTTCGGAAATTGTGCACATTTTTTTAACCGTCCCAATTACGTTATTTTAAGCCTACTTCAGTTTTTCAACAGAAATCACAGGACCTACTAATACTACTTAATTAAATATATAATTAACTAAATAAAACAGACAGCAATTCAGGAGGCAACAAATGAAATTTACCGTTAACCGAAATCTTTTTATCGATAATTTAAATAATGTGATGCACGCCATTTCTTCACGGGCAACGATTCCCATCTTAAGTGGCATCAAGCTGAATTTAACGGAAGACGAACTGTATTTAACCGGTAGCGACACCGAAATTTCAATTGAAATCAGAATTCCGGTAAGCGAGGATCTCAGCGTAGAATCAACTGGTTCAATTGTCTTGCCGGCACGCTTTTTTAGTGAAATTATTAGACGCTTGCCGGGTAAGGAATTTTCACTTGAAGTCAAAGAAAGTTTTCAAACCCAAATTATTTCTGAAAATAGTGAATTTACCGTTAACGGCTTAGATGCAAATAACTACCCAAGATTACCGGAAATCTCCGACGAGTCCTCGTTTGCTATCTCAGGAAAAACTTTCCGGGAAATTATCAATGAGACGCAGTTTGCAGTCGCAACACAAGAAAGTCGACTGGTTTTAACGGGGGTTCATTTTGACTTTAATCCTGACCAAATTCATGCGGTTGCAACAGATTCGCATCGACTATCAAGTCGTGCGCTGACTTTGGAAAACGGTCCGCAGACTAAAACGGATTTAATTATTCCTGGTAAAAGCTTACTCGAATTAGCGCGGATTATTGGTGAAACCGATCCGGAAATTAAAGTTTGTCCAGGTGAAAATCAGGTACTTTTCGAAATTGGCAATATTCTGTTTTACTCGCGGCTGCTAGAGGGCAGCTATCCTGATACTGAGCGGCTGATCCCAACTGAAAGCACAACGACGGTTGAGTTTGACCTGTCTGAATTGTCAAGTGCCCTTGATCGTGCAAGTTTATTGACGCACGCTGGCCGCAACAATGTGGTTGACCTCACTTTGGACACAGAAACGCAGACGGCTAAGTTATCAGGTGAATCAGCTGAAATTGGCAACGTTGAAGAAGATGTTGCGTTTAAAAAGCTGGCAGGGAAAAACTTGAAAATTTCCTTCAATCCAGATTATTTGCGTGATGCCTTGCGTGCATCTGTAACTGATTCCGTAATTATGGAATTTACTCAGCCATTGCGGCCATTCACCGTTAATCCGGATAAACCCGAGATTAATTTTGTGCAATTGATCACGCCGGTGCGGACATTCTAATCGACTAACATTTGCAATCACAAAAAAGCCATCGGTACGATGGCTTTTTCTATACACATTAGTGCAAATCAGACTAAAAAAGCGTCGTATTTTCTTTTTACAGTCATTTAAGCTGATTTGTTTATTTGTAAAAAAAACGTTTATAGGGCGTTATATTGCGTTTAAAGTTGTCTTTTACTCGTGAAACGAATATACTTGAAGATAGGTAATTAAAGTGATGAAGGTGGATATTATCAAAGAGTTCAAAGTAAAGGGTGAATATGTTACCCTCAGCCAATTTTTAAAAGAAGAGAGCATTATTTCTTCTGGTGGTCAGGCTAAATGGTTTCTGCAGGAAAATCCGGTCATTTTGAACGGAGAAAAAGAAAATCGGCGCGGAAAGAAAATTAGACCTGGTGATCAGGTTGAAGTTGCTCAAGAAGTGTATCTTTTTCGGTAAACTTAATGTATCTCAAGCATTTTATTGCACAAAATTATCGTAATTTAGAACCGTTTGACGTTAACTTTGATCCTAATGTCAATATTTTTATCGGGCAAAATGCGCAAGGCAAAACTAATTTGCTTGAGGCAATTTACTTTTTGGCATTAACTAGGTCACATCGAACCAGCAACGACAAGGAACTGATTGCTTTTGGTCAAGATTACGCCAACATTTCTGGTCATGTATATAAAATTCAGAATGATTTGGCACTACGTGTTTTGATTACCAAAAAAGGAAAAAAGGTCTGGGTCAACCGGATTGAACAGGCGAAACTTTCTAAATATGTGGGCCAGTTGAACGCAATCCTCTTTTCGCCGGAAGATTTGGATCTGATCAAGGGAGCGCCAGCTTTGCGGCGGCGCTTTATGGATCAAGAATTTGGTCAAGTCGATAGCGAATACCTTTATTTTGCGGGAAAATACCGACAGGTTCTTCAGCAAAAGAACAATTATCTTAAGCAGCTGGCACAAGGCACTGCTCATGATACCTTGTTTTTGGAGGTTTTGTCAGATCAATTGGCAGGTATTGCGGCTGAAGTGATTGTCCGGCGGTTTAAGTTTTTAAGCTATTTAAACGAATATGCAAGAGATGCCTACGCATATATTAGTTCAAGCAAGGAAAAACTGACCATTAACTACCGTCCGTCAATTAGTGAGATTACCAAAGATGATACCGTAGAGCAGGTTTATCAAAAATTGCTGACAAGGTATCAAAAAAATCAGCAAGTTGAAGTGCTGAAAAGAACAACCTTAAGCGGTCCGCACCGCGATGATTTGGAGTTTCAGTTAGACGGAAAAGACGCCCATTTATATGGTTCGCAAGGTCAACAGCGAACGATTGCACTCAGTGTTAAACTAGCTGAAATTCAGTTAGTCCACCACTTAACAGCAGAATATCCATTACTTTTACTTGACGATGTGATGAGTGAACTCGATCACGATCGTCAAAGTGCACTACTTAACTATATTCACGGCAAAACACAAACTTTTATTACGACAACAGATCTCGCCGGTATTTCCTGGGAAATAATCAAAAAGCCTCAGGTTTACCGGATTAAAGCAGGAAAGATTTATTTAGAAGAGGGGAAAATGAATGGCTGATCAAAATAAAGAAAACCTCGATCAAATCAAGCAATACGAAAAAGAAGCTGATAAATACAATGCCAGCCAAATTCAAGTTTTAGGCGGACTTGAAGCGGTGCGCAAAAGACCAGGAATGTATATTGGCTCCACTAGTTCGCAGGGCTTGCACCACTTGGTTTGGGAAATCATTGATAACGGAATTGATGAAAGCCTAGCTGGCTTTGCCACCAAAATTGAAGTCACGATCAATGAAGACGGCAGCGTAACTGTCCAAGATGATGGACGTGGAATTCCCGTTGACATCGAGAAAAAGACCGGTCGGCCTGCCTTGGAAACAGTTTTTACTGTTTTGCATGCTGGTGGTAAATTCGGCGGTGGCGGCTATAAAGTATCCGGTGGTTTGCACGGTGTTGGTGCCTCAGTTGTTAATGCCTTGTCCACTAAGCTGGATGTTACGACCATGCGTGATGGCAAGCAGTATTTTATTAGTTTTGATCATGGCCGTGTTGATCAAGAAATGAAGCTGACAGGCACCGTTTCACCTGCTGAACACGGGACAATTGTCCACTTTTTCCCAGATCCAGATATTTTTACTGAAACTACTTCGTTTGACGATCAAATCTTGAAAAACAGAATCCGGGAATTGGCTTTTCTGAATAAGGGACTTAAGCTGACTTTCACCGATAAGCGTAAGGAAAGTGCTGAAACCGATGTCTATCACTTTGAGGGAGGCATTCAGGAGTACGTTTCATACCTAAATCGTGATACTGAAGTATTATTTGATCAGCCAATCTATGTTGAGGGCACTTTCAGTGACATTAATGTCGAAGTGTCCCTGCAATACACTCAGGGTTATAAAACAACGTTGATGACCTTTGCCAATAACATTCATACCTATGAAGGCGGAATGCATGAGGCTGGATTTAAGACCGCGTTGACGCGGGTGGTTAATGATTACGCGCATAAGACAAAATTATTGAAAGATAATGATGATAACCTTTCCGGGGAAGACATTCGTGAAGGCATGACTGCGATCGTTTCGGTTAAGCACCCTAATCCGCAATTTGAGGGCCAGACGAAGACCAAGTTGGGCAATTCAGATGCTAGAACGGCAGTGGACCGGGCATTTTCGGAAACTTTTAATGCCTTCTTGATGGAAAATCCGCAAATTGGCCGCAAGATTGTCGAAAAAGCGCAACTTGCTGAGCGGGCCAGAACAGCGGCGAAACGGGCACGTGAAGTTACCCGTAAAAAGTCCGGGCTCGAAATTGCCAATTTGCCAGGAAAACTGGCAGACAATACAAGTAATGATCCTAAAATTTCTGAACTGTTTATCGTTGAGGGTAACTCAGCTGGCGGATCTGCGAAGCAAGGGCGTTCACGATTAACGCAGGCAATTTTGCCGATTCGAGGCAAGATCTTAAACGTTGAAAAAGCCTCGATGGACCGAATTTTGGCTAATGAAGAAATTCGCTCGCTGTTTACGGCTTTGGGTACCGGTTTTGGTGCTGATTTTGATGTTTCCAAAGCACGCTACCATAAGCTGATTATTATGACTGATGCCGATGTCGACGGTGCGCATATTCGAACGCTTTTACTGACGCTATTTTATAACTACATGCGTCCAATGATCGACAAAGGCTATGTTTATATCGCTCGTCCGCCGCTATATCAGGTTCGACAGGGCAAGGTCATTAGATACTTGGACACTGATCAGGAACTGCATGACTACTTAGGAAGCCTGCAGCCAAGTCCTAAACCGCTTGTGCAGCGTTACAAGGGATTGGGTGAAATGGATGCCGAGCAGTTATGGGACACTACTATGAATCCTGAAAACAGGAGATTGGATCGTGTTAGTCCAGAATATGCTAAAGATGTTGATGAAGTTTTTGAACTGTTGATGGGTAACGAAGTTGCTCCTAGACGTAATTTCATTGAGACGAACGCTAAATACGTTGAAAACTTGGATGCTTAGGAGGTTTAAATGGATAACGACAATCAAAGTCAAGACCACAGAATAAGAAACGTTGACTTGACCAAAGTAATGAACAGCTCGTTTCTTGATTACGCGATGTCGGTTATCGTGGCGCGGGCGTTGCCTGACGTGCGCGATGGCTTAAAGCCGGTTCAGCGGCGTATTCTTTACGGAATGAGCGAACTAGGCGTTACACCTGATAAACCATATAAGAAGTCTGCCAGAATCGTTGGAGAAGTAATGGGTAAGTTTCACCCTCACGGTGACTCCTCGATTTACTTGGCAATGGCCCACATGGCCCAAGATTTTAGCTACCGCTATATGCTAGTTGATGGTCACGGCAACTTCGGTTCCGTTGATGGTGATGAACCGGCCGCAATGCGTTATACCGAAGCCAGAATGAGCAAAATTGCCGTTGAAATGCTGCGGGATATCAATAAAAATACGGTTGATTGGCAAAGAAACTACGATGACTCGGAAAGCGAGCCCGTTGTCCTACCAGCCAGAATCCCTAATCTTTTAGTTAACGGTACTAGTGGAATCGCAGTCGGAATGACTACCAACATTCCGCCGCACAACTTGTCCGAAGTGATCCAGGGACTCCATATGCTAATGGACAACCCTGATGTCACAACTAAGGAATTGATGAAGGCAATTCCGGGTCCCGATTTTCCTACCGGTGGGACGATCATGGGCCGAGGCGGTATTTATCGTGCCTATGAAACTGGTCGCGGCAATATTGTGGTTCGTGCCAATACCACGATTGAAACGGAAAAAAGCGGCCGTGAACGAATTGTTGTCACTGAAATACCTTATCTAGTCAATAAGGCTGAATTAGTCAAGAAAATCGCTGATTTAGCACGTTCCAAGACGATTGATGGGATTACGGGCGTCCGTGATGAATCCGATCAAACCGGGATGAGAATTACAATTGATGTCCGACGTGATGCCAGTGCTAGTGTCATTTTAAATAATTTGTTCAAACTGACACAGATGCAAGCCAACTTCGGCATGAATATGGTGGCAATTGTCGATGGAGCACCGCACTTTTTAAGCCTAAAGGAAATGCTGAAGCATTACTTGAAGCACCAGGAAAATGTGGTTACGCGCAGGACTAAATTCGATTTGGCCAAAGCTGAGGCTAGAGCCCACATCCTTGAAGGATTAAAAATTGCGCTTGATCATATTGATGAAATCGTCCACATTATTCGTCAAAGTAAATCAAGTGATATTGCTAAAGCAGCATTGATTAGTCGCTTCGGTTTGGATGATAAGCAATCGCAAGCAATCCTAGACATGCGGTTAGTGCGCTTAACCGGCTTGGAGCGTGACAAGGTTGAAGCTGAATACAATGAATTGCGGGAAAAGATTGCCGACTACAAAGACATTTTGGCTAAACCTGAGCGGATTAACGAAATTATTTATGATGAACTGCTTGATATTCAAAAGCGCTTTGGTGACGATCGGCGGACCAAGATTGGTGAAGGCGAAGTTATCTCAATTGAAGATGAAGACTTGATCGAAAAGCAAGACGTTTTGCTCACCTTAACGCATAGCGGCTACATTAAGCGGATGCTGATCAATGAATTCAAGACGCAAAACCGTGGCGGTAAAGGTATTAAAGGCATGGGCGTTAAAGACGGCGACTTCATCGAGAAACTAATGTATTCAAGTACTCATGACACGCTGTTGTTCTTTACCAATAAGGGTAAGGTTTACTCCAAGAAGGCCTACGAAATTCCTGAGTTTGGTCGTACAGCTAAAGGACTGCCAATTGTCAACTTGTTACAGTTTGACAAGGGTGAGAAGATCCAGACAATCATTAATATCCCAGAAGATGCCGATGACCAATACCTCTTCTTTATTACTAAGATGGGCACGGTTAAACGGACACATGTCAGCGAATTTGCCAATATCAGAAACAGTGGCTTGATCGCCTTGACTTTGCGTGATGGCGATGAACTCAATAACGTGCTAACGACTGATGGCAAGCAGGACATCCTGATTGGCACTCACCTAGGCTATGCGGTGCGCTTTAACGAAACGAGCGTGCGGTCAATGGGCCGAACGGCTGCGGGTGTTCGCGGAATTAACCTTCGTGAGAATGATTACGTTGTCGGTTCGGGTGTTATCAAGGATAGCGATGAAGTCCTAGTTATTTCTGAAAAAGGTTACGGTAAGCGTACTTTAGCTAAGGAATATCCAGTTAAAGGGCGTGGCGGTAAAGGCATCAAGACTGCTAACGTCACAGAGAAGAATGGTCCGCTTTCCGGCGTCACGGTTATCGATGGAAAGCAAGATATTATGGTCATTACTAATGACGGTATTATGATTCGCTTTAAGATCGGCGATGTTTCGCAAACTGGTCGAAGCACGATCGGCGTTCGTCTGATTAAGATTAACGATGACAATAAAGTTGCTAGTCTGGCGGTTGTTCCAGCAGAAGAAAATCAGGAAGTAGCTGAAACAGACGGCACGCAAGAAGAATAAAATCAACAAAAATTATCAGACTTTTTACGTATTTAATTAACGGGAAGACTTAAAATTCCTCAAAAGGATCACGTAAAGATAGTTTGGTAATTCTTTGTTTCTGTGCTAGAATTAGAGATTGCGAGTAATAAAATTACTCCTTGTTCTTGAACTTTAGCAAGAACCATTTAGTCCAAAAGGAGGTGCACTAGTAATGACAACTACTAAGTATGAAATAACTTATATTATTAAGCCTGATATTGATGAAGAATCAAAAAAGGCGCTAGTTGAAAACTATGATAAGGTTATTGCCGATAATGGTGGTACGATGGTTGAGTCAAAAGACTGGGAAAAGCGTCATTTCGCATATGAAATTAACAAATACCGTGAGGGAACTTATCACGTTATGACTTTCACTGCAGACAACGCTGACGCAGTTAACGAATTTGACCGTTTATCTAAGATTGACACTGCTGTTTTGCGTTCAATGACTGTCAAAGTTGGCGAATAAAAAATAGTAACTTATCGTTTTCGTGATTTAGGAAAGGAAGGACCTAAAGTATGATTAATCGAGTTGTACTTGTTGGCCGTTTAACACGTGATCCTGAATTACGTACTACTGGGAGTGGAATCTCGGTTGCTACGTTTACTCTTGCTGTTGATCGTCAGTATGCAAATGCTCAAGGCGAGAGAGGTGCGGATTTCATTAGCTGTGTGATTTGGAGAAAGTCGGCAGAAAACTTCTGCAACTTTACTTCAAAAGGATCACTAGTTGGTATTGACGGCCGAATTCAAACCAGAAGTTACGATAATAAAGATGGGCAAAGAGTATATGTGACCGAAGTTGTCGTTGATAACTTTGCATTGCTTGAATCACGTAAAGATCGTGAAGCCCGTGGTCAAAATGGTGGCTTTACACCAACTGATAACGGCAATTTTGGTAATCAAAATACCAATAATTCGCCAAACATGGGACCATCTAATCAGAATAATCCGCTAAATAGCAGTAATCAATCTGATAATACCCAAGATCCATTTGCTGGTTCGGGTGACACGATTGATATTTCTGATGATGATCTTCCATTCTAATTTTAAAGAAAGGACCTAGGATATGGCTCAACAAAGAAGAGGCGGCCATCGTCGTCGTAAGGTTGACTTTATCGCAGCCAACCACATTGATTACGTTGACTACAAGGACGTTGATCTGTTGAAACGTTTTATCTCCGAAAGAGGTAAAATCTTACCACGTCGTGTCACTGGCACTAGCGCTAAGAATCAACGTAAAGTAGCTAAGGCAATCGAAAGAGCTCGCATTATGGGCTTGTTGCCATTCGTTACTGAAGACTAATTAAGTCAAATAAAATAAAAGGCGGAAAAGTTAATTTTCCGCCTTTTTTGTGTTTTATTAAATATTTTTTTGTAAAGCGGCAGCTAATTTCCGCCCAATACTAAAATTATTCTTTATCGCGGCATTAAGCCCCAGCCAAATGTCCGGTCTAAGCAGATATGTGCCAGCCATATTAGGTTAAAGTTGATTAACTGCGTTGTTCTTAAATGGGGGAACAAAGCCAAAATGGTCAAAAAGATTAACGGAAATACAAGTAAATGGCCGAGATTATAAAGAACATTTCCCACCTGAGGCGATATTGCATAGCCAGCTGCCCCAAGATCAAAAACTAGGTACCAGGCAATAAAAAATAGTAATGAACCATCGTTTTTCCAGTATGCTACTAATAGAAAAATTAGTGCGGCAAGATAGTCCAATTTATAAAGATAAGCAATCATATTTTTTCCTTCCAGTTTATAATTCGCCTAACTGTTTTAAGCTATTTTCGATTTCGTCAATGGAGGCTTCTTCTTCAATTTTGTTTTTAAGTTCAGCTAGAATTTTTGTCATTTTGGTATAAAAAATGGCTTGTTGCTGACAATCCTGTGCTTTTTTCGTTACTAGTTTTAAGGTCTCTTTGTCGCAGTAATTGCTTTTAGGGCTTTGATATAAGGCAACAGCTTGTTTAACTTCTGGTAACTTGAGCTGTGCGTGACGCAGATTGGTAATAAACTTCATTAATGCAGCATCGGCATCAGTGTAGTCTCTGTAGCCGTTTCTGTTACGTTGGGGATGCAATAGCCCAATTTTTTCATAGTAACGCAGGGTATCAGTACTAATATTTACTAGTTTAGCGAATGCAGCAATTTTCATTATCCAAAGCCTCCATGAATTCAGTATCACATTGGAGTATACTCCAAAGTCAAGAATTAATAATATAAAAATAGCGCCTAGTACCACCAGCTAGGTGTCTTTTTATCCGCTGTTTTGCTGACTTTAATTTTTAAGCACCAATTTTTATTAGAATGATGCAAGGAAAGCAAGCAGCCTGCTCCAGCCTGCGATAATAGTTGATTTTAGCTTAATTTAAAGATAACCCGGTACCTGCTACTTGTTAGCAGCAATAAAAGCTTAATATTCAGGAGTTTCTTATCAAGTGATTACAAGGTATAATAATAATGATGTACTATACATTAATTTAGGAAGGATCTTACATGAAAGATTTTTTACGTAAGCTTGAATTTCCTGCTTTTATTAGAGATTCGCGTTTAACCGCGTCAATCATTATTATTTTGGCATTGTCGCTGTTAGGCAGCATCGTGGCCATGATTATGAATCCATTATTTGGTCTAGCAATGGTGGTCATTTTTATTCTAACCGTTGCTTGTATCGTGTATGGTGCTTATGTTTTGGCTGGAAACGCGAATAATTTTGCTGTTAGTTTGTCTTACCGGATCAAGCGCAGTGAGCAAGAAGCAATGATCAAAATGCCTCTTGGGATTTTACTTTATGATAAAGATAGGCAGATTCAGTGGGTGAATCCATATTTACAGCTTTATTTAAAAGACGAGGATTTGATCGGACATACAATTAAATCAGTTGATCCTGATCTAGATAAATTAATTGATGACTTGCTGCAGGCCAGAACGGCTGAAAATCACGTGGTAAACTGGGATGGTCACCAATTTGAAATGGTAATTCAGGACAATTTGGGCGTGATGTATTTACTTGACATTACGCGTTACGCCAAAATCGAGGAAAAATACAACAATGAGTTATTGGCAATTGGCTTGGTCTTTATCGATAATTACGATGAATTAAGCGAAACAATGCACGACCAAGAACTCACGACGACCAGTTCCTATGTTCAGAATACACTGAGTGCTTATGCCAAAAATTATCACGCTTACCTTAAGCGAATTGATGAAGATCACTTCTTGCTGCTGTTGCACATGCAGGACCTAGTCAAAATGGAACAAGATAAGTTTTCTGTTTTGGACAAAATGCGCATGGAAACTAGTCGCAATAACACGCCTTTGACCCTGTCAATCGGAATTGCTTTTGGCAGCAGTTTAATTACCGAGCTGGCTGATCAGGCACAATCTAATCTTGACCTGGCTTTGGGTCGAGGCGGCGACCAAGTAGTTTTGAGTCAGCCGGGTAAAGAGGTCAAGTTTTATGGCGGCAAGTCTAACCCGATGGAAAAAAGGACGCGGGTCCGGGCACGGATGGTTTCACAGGCAATTAGCGAATTGTTCAAAGAGGCAGATCGCGTTTTTGTTGTTGGTCATGCTAATCCCGACATGGACTCGATCGGAAGTGGCATCGGTGTGGTAAAAATAGCTAGATTACATGATGTTAAGGCTAACTTTGTTTTAGATGTTAATCATACTAATTACGATGTTGGGCGCTTAGTGGCTAAAATGCAGCAGGCAGATGAGGACACGGATATGTTTATCGACCCGGCCGCTGCTTTAGAAAATCTCACTGACAAGTCCATGCTGGTAATGGTCGATCATTCTAAGTATTCAATTACTTACTCCAAGGAGCTCTATGATCGCTTGAAAAACCGGATCATTGTCATTGATCACCACCGCCGCGGCGAAGAATTCCCTGAAAACCCAATGCTGACTTACGTTGAACCTTATGCCTCATCGGCGTGTGAATTAGTTACCGAAATGGTTGAGTATCAGCAGCCAAGTTCAGGTCAGCGTGTCCTTAGCGACCTTGAAGCAACGGCAATGCTGGCGGGAATTACGGTTGATTCGCGTGAGTTTTCACTGCGAACCGGTACACGAACATTTGATGCGGCTAGTTATCTGCGATCCATTGGGGCCAGTTCAATCGGTGTCAGTGAATTGCTGAAAGAGGACATTGGTAGTTTTCTGGAGCGCACGCGCCTAGTCAGCAGCTTGAAGATGATCAAGCCTAAAATGGCTGTCTTATGCGGTGCGGATGATAAAATTATTGATCCGATTATTACAGCGCAGGCAGCGGACACGGCCCTGGATTTAGAAAATGTCGAAGCCAGTTTTGCGATTACGCGGCGGGCAAAAGACATGATTGGAATCTCGGCTCGGTCAATGGGTGAGATCAATGTACAGGTGATCATGGAGAAACTGGGCGGCGGCGGTCACCTTTCCAATGCGGCAACGCAACTGAAAAACGTGACGGTCGATGACGCATTAGCGCAATTGATTGATGCGGTCGATGCCTATGAAAAAGAAAATGAGTAAAGGAGAGCAAAAATGAAAGTTATTTTTACTAAAGATGTCAAAGGACGTGGCAAACGCGGCGAGGTTAAGAACGTTCCTGATGGTTATGCTCAGAACTTTTTATTAAAACGCGGTTTGGCTAAGGAAGCCAATAAGGCCAATATGCACACGTTAGAACGCGTAGAAGCCAATGAAAAAGCAGCTTATGAACAAGAAAAAGCCGAAGCGGAAAAAATCAAGGCTCAACTTGATCAAGATCAAACCGTAGTTAACTTTAAGTCGAAGGCGGGTTCAGACTCACGGCTGTTTGGTTCGATTTCGGGCAAGAAAATTGTTGAAGGACTGGAGAGCCAATTTGGTATTAAGCTTGATAAGCGCAAATTGAGCCTGCCTGAGCCGATTAAAACTTTGGGCTACACGAATGTACCAGTTAAGTTGTTCAAGGGCGTAGAAGGCAAAATACGGGTGCACGTAACCGAAGAAGAGTAGTAGATAAAATTTGAGTTAAAAAAGTGGTCATGATTAATGGATAATATAGTTTCCCAGCAGATTCCGCACGATGATGAAGCAGAAAAAGCGGTCTTAGGCGCAATTTTTATTGATCCCGAGGCAATTGCGGATGCAAGTGCAGAGGTTCAAGCAAGTGATTTTTATAAAAAAGCAAATCAGCTGATCTTTCAAGCAATGCTGGATTTATCAGATCGTGAAGACGCGATCGATCCGTTAACATTGCAGGATGAATTAACTAAGAAAAATCAGTTGGATGATATTGGCGGCATTGCCTATGTGTCTGAATTAGCAGTTGCAACGCCAACAGCAGCGCATATTGTGTATTATGCCAAAATAGTTCACCGCAAGGCGCTTTTGCGGCGGCTTATTTCGGCGAGTCAAAAAATTATTTCCAATGCGATGCAGGATTCTGAAGATGTCACTGACATTCTTGATGAAGCCGAAAGCGAGATCATGAATGTTTCTTCGGAAAACAATGTAAATGGTTTTCGGGGCATTAAGGACATTGTGAACGCTGCAATCGAGGAAATTAACAATATTCCGGAAGATGGCAACTTGGTTACCGGACTGCCGACCGGTTTTGTAGAGCTGGACAAGATGACGACGGGTTTTCATGATGACGAAATGATTATCATTGCTGCCCGTCCCGGTGTTGGTAAAACCTCATTTGCCCTGAACGTTGCCCAGTATGTTGGCTTGCACACTGATAAAACAGTCGCGGTGTTTTCACTTGAAATGAGCGGCGAGCAATTAGTGCAGCGTATGCTTGCCTCCGAGGGCCTAATCAATTCCCAGCACCTGCGAACGGGACAGCTGGATGAGGAAGAATGGCGCAAGCTGATTGTTGCGTCAGGTTCTTTAGCTAATTCGAGCATCTATATTGATGATACTCCCGGAATCAAAATGAGCGAAATCAGGGCCCAAGCGCGGCGGCTTGCCAAGGAAAAAGGCAACTTGGGCCTGATTGTGATCGATTATCTGCAGCTGATTGAAGGTCCACGCAGCGAATCACGTCAGCAAGAAGTTTCGGCAATTTCCCGGCAGTTGAAAAAATTGGCTAAAGAGCTGCATGTTCCGGTAATTGCGCTGTCCCAGCTGTCACGTTCCGTTGAACAAAGACAAGACAAGCGCCCTGTTTTATCCGACATCCGTGAATCTGGTTCAATTGAGCAAGATGCCGATATTGTTTCGTTTTTATACCGCGCCGATTATTATCGTGAAGAAAATGAAGAGGGCAGTGAAGAAACACAGGAAGTCGGTGCTGAGGATGATAATGGCGAAGTTGAAGTCATTATTGAAAAGAACCGTTCTGGTAGTCGGGGAACTGTTAAATTAATGTTCTCGAAACCATATAACCGGTTTTCTAACCTCGATTATAGTCACGATCAATAGCAACAAGAATAAACAATATAAGCCATGGGTTTCTAGAAGTGGAATCCATAGCTTTAGTCTTTTTGGGGGGCGGGCTATAAAAATAGAGCATATTTAATGACTTTATTTTCTCGAGAATGTACTATTAAGGTGTAAATAGATTGTTATGCTTATTTTTTAGGAAAGGACCTAGAATTATGGCTGATAAAGGATTTAAAGATAAAATAGCTGGAAAAGCTAATGAACTTAAAGGTAAGGTACAAGAAGCAGCTGGCGATGTGAAAGACAAAGCACAAGATGCTGCTGAAAGCGTTAAAGACAAGGTCGATGACGCTAAAGAAAACTTGAAAAAGTAAACTTGTTTAAAAAAAGAGCTGAGAATAGTAATTATTCTCAGCTCTTTTTTGTGTTACACATGAAACAATTTATCGTAGTTGTTTCTCTACGTCAGGTGGCAACTTCAGATTAGGCCGTTCAGAATCATAAAATTCATAAAAAACAGGTGCTTTATTGGAGTCATTACTCTTGGGATAGAGATCATAGTTATTCGCCATTAGCGGCATCGTCATATTGTTTTTATATGAATCCCAGATTTTGCCCAGAATTTGCGCAAGCAGTTTCCGTTCCTGCGGCTCAAGCGAAAGAAAAACGCGACTCAGACGGTAGGTTCCCACAATTTTGTTACTAGTCAACTGGTGCAATTCAGCAATATCAGCATTTTCAAAGGCTTCAAACAGATCAGAGAATGCCTCGTTTCGTTCTTCTTTAGGAATAGAATGATTAAAATTGATTAAAGCATGCCGAATTATCCGACTCGAAGAAGATAGCCCGTCAGCAAGCGTAAAACTGTCGCGTCCCACCGACCAACGCCGCGGATCGTGCTGATTCCGCATTGCGGCTGTACTTTTGACGACGATTGTCTGTTCGGGATGATCGAGCATTGCACCGAAAATCGAGCCTTGAGGAATATAAGTTTTCATTTTAGACATGGATCTTTGAAAACCGGTGCTAGTATATATTTTATGGGAAAAACCGGGTCCATCAAAGCTAATTGCCTTCAGCACGCGGTCTTGAAGCTCAACCGGTGCAGCACTCAGGGCATATTGGGCAAAGTTGCCACCCTTTGAATGTCCAATTAAATAGATTTGCTGCTCGGGGAATTTGGTACCGATTTCTGCTAAATATTCGGCTGCAACGTCCTGACCATAGATTTCTGGCAGGTAATTCATGCCCATATCTTCTTGCCAGCCGATCATTGTGCCATCGGTACCGCGAAAAACAACGGCAATAATATTTTCGGTAATTGAAAAAGTAGCCGCATTGAATTGCAGTGGGTAAGGATCATTTTCAAGCCGATCAGTCCAGTCCAGAATCTTGATGTTGCCAATCCGTGGGCTTTCGGCCAGCAGAATGATTTCGGCAGCTGTTTCGGAGTGCATTTGGTGTTGAAATGACGGCAAGTCACGCAATTTTTCGGCTACTTCTCCTAGGGTATGTCCAATTGCGGACTTGTCAGCCGGAAGATAAATGAGTGAGGCTAGTAATGAGGCATCAATACTGTTAAATTTGTTTTTTGCAAAAGGCAAATCCCCGCGCCAGCGTAAATAATCAAGTGAACCAGACATGAAGTTGCTCCTTTCTGCTGAGCCAGCAAAATTAGTCAAAATTGCAATGGTTAATTTGCCATTTAAGCACAAAAAATGCCTAATAAGCAAGTTATTTACCTAAACTGGTGTAACTGATGCGCTTAATATCAGGGTATTTCCGCAACGCCATAATAATATCATTTTCATCAATACTATTATTGATAATGCCGTCAACGAAAAAGATGATGTGATCATCACTAACAAATAGTATTTTAACCGAAACATTTTCAACATGATTAGCGGCTAATTCCTGCTGAATCGTTTCCAGAATATGCGGCTTGTTGACTGCTTCAATTTGAATATTAAAACGAATGTGCATGATGATTTTATTAATAAGATTATCGTCATGAAAGAGCATTTGAATTATGAATAACAAAGCAGTGGCCAGGACACCTAAGAAGTATAATCCGGAACCAATGGCCATGCCGATTGCGGCCGTGGCCCAGATTCCGGCGGCCGTGGTTAATCCTGAAATTTGATCCTTCTTGACCAAAATCGTGCCGGCACCAATGAATGAAATACCAGATACTACTTGAGCTGCGATTCTGGAGGCATCAAACTCCATGCCCGAAATTTTAATTAAGTCATTAAAGCCATACTTGGAAACAATCATAAAAAGTGCAGAAGAAAATGCAACAACAATGTGAGTTCTTACTCCCGCACTCTTTCGTTGAATTGCTCGCTCATAACCGATTAAAGCTCCGCATAAAGAAGCAACTACAAGTCTAAGCAGCCAAGGCAGTTGGTCCGCAATCGGCGTGATGTTTAACATTATTTTTAAGTCTCTCCGTTTCTAACTATTCTTGTATATTATACTCTTAAAAAGTTGGTCAAAGAGATTGATTTTGGGCAGTAGGGGGCATGATTAAAATAGGGGAGACTGTCAGCAAAATTAGCTAAGTTTACTGTATTTGATGATTTCGTTATTTAAGAGGTCGTTAAAAAGATAAAAGAGCAAATGATTGCTGATTGAGTACTTAGTTAAGTCGTGGACGTTGGGCAAAGTAAAAGTTTCGGTCGTTTGAAAAGGCAATTTTTTGGCAACCGTGACAGCATACAAACTAATGGAGCTCTGCTGGGCACTAGCAATAATTTTATTAGTTAAGGCACTCTTGCCGGAAACCGTGTAGACAATTACCAAGTCATTGGGTTTAAAAGCATAGCTTAAACTGTCTGAAAAATAGATTTTATCCATCACTTCGGCATAGATATTTAATGTTTGTAAATTATATTTGAGCTGATCGGCACATGGTGCAGATTTTCCTGTAGCAACAAGCTTTATTGCCGGTGCAGCAATGATTTGTCGTGCTAAATATTCTAAATCTAAATTCTTGGTAAGCAATTGATCAAGGATGTGCTTATATGATTTGATCATCAGGTTAACGGTTGAAGCGGCTTGATTGCCATCGCTTTTTTCAGCATAGTAAGCATTAACGGCATATTTAAACTCTGTATAACCTTGAAAGCCAAGCGTTTTACAAAAACGGGTAATGGTATTGCGTGAAACGCCAATACTTTGTGCCAAGCTGGTAATGTTTTTTTCAAGTACCAGTTCAGGGAATTCGATGAGAGTGTCGGAAACAATCTTTTCTTGCCGAGTTAATTGGGAGCGAGTTGACTTAATTAATAAAAAAAGATCCATGAAGATTTCCTTTCTTAGATTATTTTTTGTGCAATAGCACATTAAAAATATTATAAATGTGCTATTGCATAAGAAGAAGAAACACTTTAAAATTACTAATAAAGCGTTACCATTTGCAGATTGGCAATGTTTTGCTAGAGGAGGCAGCTGGATGGATACCAAATTTCCACAAGATTTTTTATGGGGCGGGGCGATTTCCGCCAACCAGAGCGAAGGCAACTGGCGAGCGGATAATAAACTACCCTCGGTCGCAGATGTCATGCGTGTTAATGAGCGGACATCGCTGTCAATGACGGAGATTGCAAAGCGCGTGCAAGATCCACGCGATGAGCTGTATCCCAAGCGTAACGGCATTGATTTTTATCATACTTATGAGCAGGATTTGGAGCTGCTAGCTCAAACTGGGAGCCAAGTTTTTCGTACTTCAATTGCTTGGAGCAGAATTTTTCCGTCTGGTGATGAGCAAGAGCCCAATCAAGCCGGGCTTGATTTTTATTATAAGCTATTTACCAGCTGTAAAAAACAGGGGCTGAAGGTCATGGTTACTCTTTCCCATTATGAGATGCCATTAGCGTTAGTTGAAAAATATGGTGGTTGGAAGAAACGGCAATTAATTGATTTTTATGTGCGTTACTGCAAAACGGTAATTAAAGCATATGCAGACCTAGTTGATTTTTGGCTACCGTTTAATGAAATTGATAGCGTCTTTCGCCATCCTTTTATTAGTGCTGGCTTAGTGAAAGAAGATCAAGGCCTGAACAACTTATGTCAAGCAATGCATTATCAGTTTGTTGCTAGTGCAATAGTCGTAAATTACATTCACCGCAAGACAACTTCAAAGGTGGGATGCATGATTACAGGAATGCAAATATATCCTGCC
The DNA here is from genome assembly GCA_945281075.1 of uncultured Lactobacillus sp. GTDB lineage: Bacteria > Bacillota > Bacilli > Lactobacillales > Lactobacillaceae > Lactobacillus. The sequence goes on from CALYQE010000013.1 coordinate 20,868, forward strand.
ACAAGCAGGCCAGAAGATAATTTCCTGGCGCAAGAACTGCGACAGGAAATGTACTTGGCTGGGCAAGTACAAATTCAAGGACATTATCCCGCACGCATCTTAAAATTAATGCAAACCAAGCTGAAACTAGATATCAGTGCTGAAGACTTGCAACTGCTAACACAAGGAACCGGGGACTTTTTGGCATTTAGCTACTACACCTCGATCATGAAGGGGGCTGAAAAAGATGCTGAAAAAGCAGAAGGCAATACAATTAGCGGTCAAAAGAATCCCTATCTACCATCGTCAAAATGGGGTTGGCAGATTGATCCGGTGGGGTTAAGAACTTTGTGTCTTGATCTTGCTGATCGCTTCAATGTTCCACTCTTTATTGTCGAAAATGGCTTGGGTGCTGAAGATCAGGTAACTGAGGACCAACAAATTCATGACGAAGATCGTATTCAATATTTGCAAAAGCATCTAGAGCAGTTAAGCACGGCCATCAATCATGATGGCGTCGAGATTATGGGCTATCTCATGTGGGGAATGATTGACATTGTAAGTTCTTCAACCGCCCAAATGAGCAAGCGCTATGGACTGATTTACGTTGACTATGATGACCAAAATCGTGGCAGCGGCAAACGAATAAAGAAAGACAGCTTTTATTGGTATCAAAACATGATTAAGGAAGCTAAGCGCTAAAGCTTGGGGGTTAAGCTAATGAATGATCAAATATTTGCCCAAAAAATTATTGAATTAGTGGGCGGACCAAATAATGTTGAAAAATCGTGGCATTGTGCAACACGCTTACGGGTTATTCCCAACAATGATGCTGAAGTGAATGTCGATGAGCTCCAAAAGCTGAAAGGGGTGCTAGGCGTTGTCAAAAGCGGAGATCAGTATCAGATTGTAATTGGCAACCAAGTCGCTGGAGTGTACCAGGAATTTCAGAATTTACTAACGTCAAGTAATGAACAAGGCCAGCGGCCAGAGGCTAAAAGTGAAATGCCAAAAAAGAAGGCTAATATTTTTAGTCGCATGCTGTCGGCGTTAGTTGGCTGCATTACACCATTAATTCCGGTTTTGATTGCTGGTGGTATGGGCAAGTGTATCGTGCTGCTCTTGCCAATGCTCAAGCTTCTGGATAAAACTTACAGCACCTACCAAATTTTATATTTCATCTTTGATTCATCGTTTTATTTTCTGCCAGTATTTGTGGCGATTGCGGCGGCTAAACAATTTAAAACCAATATTTATTTGTCAGCTTTGGTCGGTGCAACTCTAATAAACCCGAATTTTATTGCATTAATTCAGAGCGGCAAACCGCAAAATCTGTTTGGCATACCGGTTAGTCCAGCTAGCTATGCCAATACGATTATTCCGGCTATTGTAGCTATTTGGGCCTTAGGCTATGTTGAACATTTCTTTGATCGCTATCTGTGGCGGCCAATTAAAAGTTTTATGGCACCATTACTGAGTATTATTATTGTCCTACCACTGACTTTACTGGCAATTGGACCAGCGATGACCTGGGTTTCAAAGGGAATCGCGGCAATCATGTTTTTCCTAAGCGGAAAATTAGGCCCGTTAGCCATCGCCCTATTTGCTCTGGTTTATCCTTGGATCGTAACCACAGGAATGCACTCTGCTTTGGCTATTGCCGGTTTAGAAGCAATTACTAAAAGGGGCGTCGACCCATTCACGCGGGTATTAACGTTACTGCACAACATTACCCAAGGTGCGGCAACTTTAGCTGTTGCGGTCAGGACTAAGGATAAAGAACTGCGCGCTACAGCTATTTCAGCTGCTTTAACAGTATTTTGTGCCGGAATTAGTGAACCTTGTCTGTATGGCGTAACTCTAAAATATCGTAAACGATGTATTCATGTATGATTGGTGGCTTTGCCGGCGGAATTTATGCGGGTATTATGGGCGTTAATGCCTACGTCTTTATGACACCGGGTTTGATTACTTTACCAATGTGGATTAATCCTAATAACACAGGTAATTTACAAAACTTGCTGAATGCAATGATTGCGGCTGGGATTGCCGCTGTAGTTACCTTTGTCGTGCAGCTTTTCATGGGAATCGACGAGTCCAAGCAAGTGAAGTGATTTTTTGAAGAATAAGTCAGACAAAACAAAGCAGCGAATTTGTGGTCAGGAATTGACAACAAACTCGTTGTTTTTGGTTAAAAGATAAATTAACCGGTAAAAGTACTTGCGTAAAGCTAATTGATATGGTTTAATAAATATCGTTGTCGAGTTTGACAATGCTGACTTAGCTCAGTTGGCAGAGCACGTCACTAGTAATGATGAGGTCGGAGGTTCGAATCCTCTAGTCAGCATAAATTAAACAATCTTTTGATTTTTAAGTCTGTTATTCAAGTTTGAAATAGCTTTGAATAACAGGCTTTTTTGATACTTTTGCATGATTTATATTCAGTTATAGGTAGTTATGAGAATTTAGACTTGCCACAATTTTTGCCACGCGGTTTTATTATTAAAGCTTCAAAAGGGCTGTACAAAAAGTAGCGGGATAATGATCAAAATGTATCAGTTACTATAATAAGCAAAAATCAAAGTAAAACTAA
>CALYQE010000014.1 GCA_945281075.1 uncultured Lactobacillus sp.
AGGGGAGTATGGCATGGCAGAAAAAGGTTTGTTACTTGTCCTTTCGGGTCCTTCTGGAGTTGGCAAAGGAACCGTCAAAAGTGCAATCGTTGAAAATAAAGTTTTTCCGTTTGAATATTCGGTTTCAATGACCACAAGAAAGCCGAGACCGGGTGAAGTTGATGGCCGAGATTATTATTTTGTTACTGAAAAATGTTTTCAGGAAGCAATTAATCAGGGTCAGCTCTTAGAATATAATAAATACGTTGATCATCTTTACGGCACGCCATTTGCTCCTGTTAAAAAAATGCTAGATCAAGGTAGGGATGTCTTACTGGAGATTGATGTAAATGGTGCGCGAAAAGTGCGTGAAAAAATGCCGGATGGAGTTTTTATTTTCTTAACGCCGCCGGACTTGCATACTTTGCATTTACGCTTAGAAAATCGGGGCACAGAGTCCGAAAGCGTAATTATGGGAAGAATTAAACAAGCACGCAATGAAATTTTAGTTATGCAGGATTACGACTATGCAGTAGTTAATGATACTGTTGCTAATGCTGTTGATCACATCAAAGCAATTGTTGATGCTGAACATGTCAGTGTTAAACGCGTGATTGATACTTATCGGAAAATGGTCAGGGAGGAATAAAATGAAAGTTACATATCCATCAATAGATAAATTATTAGCACAAGTTGATTCACGATATTCTTTATCAGTGCTGGCTGCCAAGCGTGCACATGAATTGGAAGCCGGAGATCCAGAGGCTTTAAAAGAATATAAATCAAAAAAGCCAGTTGGCAAGGCACTTGAAGAAATTGAAGCCGGCAAAGTTACCGTGGACTCAAATCATCGTGAGGTTAATCAATAGTTGATTGAGTTTGATGACCTCCATCGTTAAAAAGATGGAGGTCATTTTTCTAAGGATGAATTAATGATTGCGCAAATTATCGTTGATATTGCAGCTAAGCAAACAGACCGTGTTTTTGAGTATCATGTACCAGATGAAATCAAGGATTTAGAAATTGGTTCAAGAGTTTTTGTGCCTTTTGGTCCGCGTAAATTGCAGGGATTTGTGGTTGGACTGACTGAAAATAGTCAGTATCCAGGTAAGCTCAAGGACCTGCTTTTAGTCGTTGACGAAATGCCGCCACTGACACCCGAATTAGTTGAATTATCAAGTGCATTGGCTGACCGCATTTTCTCGTACCGTATTTCCATCTTAAAAACAATGCTGCCGCGAGTGATGAGAGCTAATTATCGCAAAATTCTTGTCCCAGTTTCCAAAAATGCGCAGCAATCACTTTTTTTTCACGGTGATCCAATTGATCTTGCAAAAATTACTGATAATCAAATGATTGCTGCTGTTCGCCAGTTGCTTCGTAATGAAGACGCCAAAATTGAGTATATCGTTGAGAACCGGGCAAAAGTGAAAACTGGTAATCAATATGAGTTAGCTTTAAGTCAAAAAGATTATCTTGCTCTTTACGAAACACTGAGAACAAATGCCGTCAACCAAAAGCAGTTATTGGTGTATCTAATTGAGAATTATGCTGCTTTTCCGAAAATGCAAGATGAAATCGAACGGGTGGCGCAAATCAGTACTGCCACTTTGACTAATGCGGTTAAAAAGGGCTGGCTTGTTAAACGCCCAGTCGAAATTTACCGTGACCCATTATCTTCTTTTACGCAGAAAAAACAGGCGCGGAAACAAGTTCATTTAAATAAGTTTCAAAAAGCAGCATTAGAAGAGATTGCCGGAAAAATTGAGCAGCAAAAAGCGCAGACTTTCTTACTTGAAGGCATCACTGGTAGCGGTAAAACGGAAGTTTATCTTAATGCGATCAGTCAGGCCCTTAAGCATGGCAAAAATGCACTGATGCTGGTACCGGAAATTTCACTGACGCCACAAATGGTTGAGCAGGTAAAGGCACGCTTTGGTAAAAAAACGGCGGTTTTGCACAGCGGCCTGTCTGAAGGCGAATTATATGATGAATGGCGAAAAATCCGGCGCGGCGAAGTGCAGGTTGTGGTTGGCGCACGGAGCGCGGTTTTTGCTCCATTAACCAATCTGGGCTTGATAATAATTGATGAAGAGCACGAATCTTCATATAAGCAAGAAGATAATCCACGTTATCAAGCACGCGACGTTGCCCTGTGGCGCAGTCAGTACAATTCCTGCCCGTTAGTTTTAGGAAGTGCGACGCCTTCACTTGGTAGTCGTGCCCGGGCGCAAAAAGGGGTTTATCAGCTCTTAAGATTGCCAGAGCGTGCCAATCATCAACCACTGCCGGAAGTTAAGCTAATTGACCTGAAAAAAACTAACTTTGCCGGGAACCAGTTTGATTTATCCAAGGAGTTAGTGGCGGCGATTAAAGACCGTATTGCTAAAAAAGAGCAAGTTATTTTAATGCTGAATCGGCGCGGTTTTGCCAATTTCATGCTATGCCGGGAGTGTGGTTATGTTATGAAGTGTCCAAACTGTGACCTTTCGTTAACCATGCATAAGGATATTGGCCAAATGCAATGTCACTATTGCGGCTATTCAACAAGTATTCCGCTGGTGTGCCCAAATTGTCAAAGCAAACGAATTCGCTTCTTAGGGACTGGAACGCAAAAGGTGCTGGAAGAATTAACTGAACTTCTGCCAGATGCTAAGGTTTTGCGTATGGATGTAGATACAACGAGACGCAAAGGTTCTTATAAAAAAATCCTTGATGCCTTTGCTAACCACGAAGCCGATATTCTGCTGGGCACACAAATGATCGCTAAGGGATTGGACTTTTCTAATGTTACTTTGGTGGGTGTTGTTAATGCAGATACCGGTTTATGGCTGCCTGATTATAATGCTTCTGAAAGAACCTTTGAATTATTAACACAAGTGGCTGGCCGCGCAGGCCGCGCAGACAAAACGGGCGAGGTAATAATTCAAACTTTTAATCCGGATCACTATGCGATTAAACTGGCCAAAAAACAGGACTATGAGCATTTTTATTCTTATGAAATGCAGGTTAGGCATGCGGGCAATTACCCTCCGTACTTTTACACTGTTTTGATTTCAGTTGCTTCTAAAAACGAACAGAATGCTGCTCGGGAAGCTTTTAAAATTAAAAGGCAACTCCAACAAAAATTACACCGGACGACTATTATATTAGGGCCAACGCCAAGTGCAATTTCTCGCTTAAAAAACCAGTATTATTACCAAATACTGGTAAAATATAAAAAAGAAGACAATTTAAACAATTTGCTACATCAAATTCAGGACTCTGCGCAAAAAGTTAAAAAATATGGCTTAAGTATTTATATCGATAATGAGCCTGAACGCATCATGTAAAGGGGATAAAAATGACATCAATAATTTTTATGGGGACACCAGATTTTTCCGTACCGATCTTAAAGGGATTGGTGCAAAACAACTATGACATTAAAGCAGTGGTTACGCAGCCGGATAAAAAAGTTGGTCGCAAGCAAACGATCACTAAGACACCTGTTAAAATTGCGGCAGAAGAACTGGGACTGCCGGTTTATCAACCGGTTCGTTTGGCGCGCTCAAGCGAGGTCGAAGAATTAATTGCTTTGCATGCAGATTTAATTATTACAGCAGCCTACGGTCAATTTTTACCGACCAAGTTCTTGAATTCTGTTAAAATCGCAGCCGTCAATGTTCACGGCTCGCTTTTGCCAAAATACCGTGGCGGCGCCCCGATTCAGTATGCTGTAATTAATGGTGACCATCAGACCGGAGTAACCATCATGGAAATGGTCAAAGAAATGGATGCTGGGGATATTTATTCGCAAAAAGCGCTTGAGATTGAGGAGCAGGACACTACCGGCAGCATTTTTGCTAAGCTGGCAATTGTTGGTCGTGATTTATTACTTGCGACTTTACCGCAAATAATTGCTGATCCGGCTAACAAGACAAAGCAGGATGAAACTAAAGTTGTTTTTTCGCCTAATATCTCAAAAGAGCAGGAAGAAATTAACCTTGAAATGACGGCCAGACAGGCAAATAATTTAATCCGGGGCTTGAATCCGGCACCAGGTGCCTATTTGACCATTAAAAATAAACGGTTAAAGGTTTGGCAGGCAAAAGTCAGTGAAGAAAAAACATCATTATCAGCGGGAAAACTTGTTGCTAATGATCATCGCTTTGCGATTAGCTTTGCTGATGGTTCAGTTTTAGATTTACTGGAAGTTCAACCTGCCGGGAAGAAAAAGATGGATATTGCCAGTTTCTTAAATGGCCAGGGCGGAAAGTTCAAGTTAGGAGAGCAAATCGTTGACCAATAAAACTGCTCGCTTTATTGCGCTGAAAACTCTAATTCGTGTGCTGAACACTGGCTCTTATTCAAACATTAGCTTGAATAACAGCTTGATTGCTTCTGATTTATCCCCGACCGACCGCAACTTTGCGACCAGATTGGTCTATGGCACGATTCAGTATAAGCTCTTTTTAGAATACCAGCTAAAAGACTTAGTCAAGACCAAATTAAAAGAGGACTACTTGGTTCCGCTTTTGTTGATGTCCATTTACCAAATTATTTTTATGGATAAAGTCCCTAATCGGGCAGTTCTGAATGAGGCCAACCTTTTAGCCAAAGCATTTGGTAAGAAAAACTCGACGGGCTATAAAATCGTTAATGGCATCTTGCGCTCGCAAATCCGTCGGGGCATTGTTTATCCAGAGAAGACTAACTTAGCTGAATACTTGAGCGTGAAAGAAAGCGTTCCAGAATGGTTAGTGCAATATTTAATTTCGCACTGGGGTGAAAAACGGGCAGCGAGTATTTTATCCAGTTGCAATGAAACGCCGAAAAATACCGTTCGTTTGGCCAAAGCAGCGGACCCAAATGCGGTTGAAGCAGAATTATCCGCTTTAGGGTTCGCGTTCGAGGAGTCGAACTTAACCGCGGACGAGCTTGTCTTGGATCATGGCGGCATAGCTGAAACTACCTTATTTAAAACTGGTAAATTAACCATTCAAGATGAAGCAGCCAGTTTAGCGGTAAACGCCTTTAATTTTGCCGGTGATGAGCAAGTGTTAGATGCCTGCAGTGCTCCTGGTGGAAAAACGGTTCAAATTGCGGAACAATTGCCAGCTGGTCAAGTAACAGCGCTTGATATTCACCGCAACAAGCTGCGACTGGTGCAGGAAAATGCCGCCAGAATGCATGTGGCTGATCGTGTGCTCACTGAGCAAATGGATGCTCGCGAAGCTGATGGTGTTTTTGCCAAAGCAAAATTTGCCAAAATACTGGTAGATGCGCCGTGTTCAGGTTTAGGCTTGCTTAGGCGGAAACCGGAAATTCGTTATAACAAGGAATTTACTGACTTGGAAAAGCTCCAGCAAATTCAATTAGATATTCTGAATCATGTTTGCACGCTCTTGCGCCCGGGTGGAGAACTAGTTTATTCCACCTGTTCAATTGCTAGTGAAGAAGACGAAGAAGTGGTGAAAAAGTTTTTGAATGTTCATCCAGAATTTCAATTGCAGGCTTTCACTGCAGGTAAAATTGACGCCCCTGATGGTTGGTTAAAAATTTTACCGGACAGTTATGGCAGCGACGGCTTTTTCATTGCCAAAATGGTCTTGGGAGGTTAACGTTTTGATTAAGACAGCATATGCTTCCAGTATCGGTAGAATACGAAAAAGCAATCAAGACTCTGTTCAAGTTTTTGAAAATAAAAATAAAGTGACGCTTGCAATCGTTTGTGACGGAATGGGCGGACATCAGGGCGGAGATGTGGCTTCAACAATGGCGGTCAGCCATTTAGGGCACAGCTTTGCTGCTACGGACTTTACTGATTGTCGCCGTGCCAAGAACTGGTTGGATGTCCAACTGAGCTCTGAAAATGAGACGATTTTAAAAACCGCAGATCGTTTTCCTGATTTAAATGGAATGGGAACAACGATTGTTTTAGCAATTGTTTTTGATCATGAGGCTTTGATTGCGCATTTGGGTGATTCGCGTGCTTATAGCTATGCTAATGGCAATTTTAGTCAATTAGTCGAAGATCACTCACTAGTTAATGAACTCGTAAAAATGGGTCAAATAACTAAGCAGCAGGCTAAAAACCATCCTCAAAAAAATATCATTACGCAATCTCTTGGCGTCTCCAGCACAATTGACCCAGAATACCGCCAAGTCAATTTGAAGGAGCATGATCTGCTTTTACTGTGTACTGATGGTTTAACCAATTCTTTGACTGATCCGCAAATTCAGCAAATATTGGCAACACGCGGATTATCGCTTAAAGATCAGTGTCATAAGTTGATCAATGAAGCTAACCGTTTAGGCGGCGGAGATAATATTACCGTCTGCTTGATCTCAAATGAGGGCGGTGATGAACAGTGATTAATAAAGGATATTTATTAGGCGATCGTTACAAAATTATCGACACTCTGGGCGAGGGTGGAATGGCCAATGTATACTTGGCTGAGGATATTATCTTGCAGCGCAAAGTGGCAGTTAAAATCTTGCGCTTGGATCTGCAAAAAGAACCCCAAACTGTAGCCCGTTTTCAACGCGAGGCATTGGCGACAAGTGAACTGAGCCATCCGAATATCGTGATGGTTTTGGATGTTGGAACTGACCAAGGTCTGCCGTATATGGTCATGGAATATGTTGATGGTCCCGATCTAAAGGATTATATTTTAGAAAATTCGCCCCTTGATTTACATGATATTATTCACATTATGGATCAAATCCTGAGTGCGATGATTTTGGCTCACAAGCATAATGTGATTCATCGTGATCTGAAACCGCAAAATATTTTAATGGATAAGCGCGGCAATATTAAGATTGCAGATTTTGGGATTGCCGTCGCTTTAAACCATAATTCGATTACGCAGACTAATTCCGCTTTAGGTTCGGTTCATTATATGTCGCCCGAGCAAACGCGCGGAGGATTAGTTACTAAGCAGTCCGATATCTATTCGTTGGGAATTATTTTATATGAGTTAATCACGGGCTCTGTGCCGTTTAATGGCGATTCCGCTGTTGCTGTGGCCCTAAAACATGCGCAAGAAGCGATTCCTTCAATTAAGGAAAAAGATCCGCAGGTGCCGCAGGCATTAGAAAATGTGGTTTTGAAAGCTACGGCCAAAGATCCCCGTGATCGCTATAATTCTGCCCGCGAGATGCAGGCCGATTTAGAGACTAGTTTAGATCCGGCCCGGGTTAATGAACCTGTTTTTGTTGCTAAACATGGCGGCAGTGACGATGAAACAATCATTTTGCCTAATTTCAAGGCCACCAGAAAAGCAAAAACTCCTGAACAAAAGGTTGAGGAGCAAATTCAAGAAAAAGAGGAGCAAGACCAGCCGCGAAAAAGAAACTTCTTGCAGGCGCTAACTATGCATAAATGGTGGTGGCTCTTTATCGGCTTAGCCGCTGTCTTAGTCGTTTTTCTCCTGTTCTTTGTGGTAACTAATAACGGTAGAGGCGAAATTGGCATTCCCGATGTAACTAATTTATCAGAGGAAAGGGCCCGTCAAAAAATAGAAAATGTGGGCTTAAGAGTAGGTCAAATTAAGCACCGCAATTCGACTAGCATTGCTCGCGGTAAAGTGATCAGGACTTCGCCACCTGCAGGCCAGAGAATAAAAAAAGGCAGATATATTGATGTTTATGTCTCTGATGGGATGGGTCTAGTGCGAGTTCCTGATGTCACCGGGGACCCTTATGAGCAAGCGGTAAGGCGGCTTGAGCGCATGGGCTTTGACGTGATTCGCGAAAATGAGTTTTCTGATAGTGTTCTGGCAAATCACGTTGTTTCGCAAAGCATCGCGGCGGATGTCGAGGTTAAACCATCAAAAACCACGATCACTTTATCGGTTTCCAAGGGTAAAGACGATTATGATCGCCACCCTAACGTTAAATTGCCTAATTTTAAAAATCGACCCCTTAAAGAAGCACAAACATTTGCGCATAAACACGGTTTGATCTTAGAAGTTAATCCAACTTATTCCAAGAATGTGAAAAAGGGGTTGATCATTTCAATGAGTCCTGCGTCAGGAACTGAAATTTTGCAAAACAGCACAGTTGTTGTCAGTGTCTCGGAAGGACAACGGTCAGAACGGGATTCCACTGTCATCAAAACTTTTACGATTACTTATGATGACGATGATGATGACGATTCAGCAAATAAGCGAGGCAATCATGTTCAAATTTATATTTCCGATGATGATCATTCACTCAATAATATCTACCGTGACCTTTATATTAAGCGCGATGTTAACTTCTCCATTCCGTTCACGCTAAAAAATGGCGCGGGAGAGCTGAGAGTTGTACGTGATGGCCAAACGATTTTGAATGAAAAGGTGAATAAATGACTCAGCAAACTGAAGGCATCATCATTGGCTTAATTGCCGGCTTTTATGACGTTCAAACTGAAAAAGAGGTTGTTCGTACGCGAGCAAGAGGCGTTTTTCGCAAGAATAAAACCAAACCTACTGTTGGTGACCGTGTTAAAGTTGAATTGAATGAGCAGGGGATGAATTATCTCGTTGATGTCTTGCCGCGAGCCAATTTGCTTGGTCGTCCGGCATTGGCAAACGTTAATCATGTCTTGTTAGTTATTTCAGCGATTGAGCCGGATTTTTCGGTTCAATTATTAGACCGGTATCTGACCTTTTTTGCGTGGAAAAAAGTTGCTGTCAGTGTTTATCTTTCAAAAAGCGATCTCATCGATGATGAACAGGCAGCTGAAATTAAAGAAATCCTGTCTTATTATGATCAGATCGGCTATCCTGTCTATTATGAATGGAAAGAACTGGCTAAAAGCTTGCCTAATGCGATTAAAAAAGACCAAATTTGGACGTTAGCGGGGCAATCTGGAGCCGGTAAATCGACACTGATTAATCACCTCAAAAAGAATTTGCAACAGGAAACAGCCGCAATTTCAACGAGTTTAAACCGCGGAAAGCACACTACTAGAACGGTCCAATTGTTTGCACTCGGTCAAGGATTTTTAGCTGATACCCCGGGATTTTCCGCAATTGATTTTACTCCCATTAAGATTAATGAGTTGTGTAATTATTTTGTCGAATTCAACCGGGAAAGTTCTAAATGTAAATTTCGCGGCTGCCAGCATCTCAAAGAACCTAAATGTGAAGTGAAAAAGCTGGTAGAAGAAAAAAAGATTTTGTCCAGTCGCTATGATAATTATCTCTTGATGCGGAGCGAAATTGAGAATGGGCGTGTTCCCGAATATTTAAAATAAAGGAGTAAAAATGATGATTGCACCATCAATTTTAAACATCGATAACTTGAATTTAGAAAAAGACATCAAAATTGCGATTGATGCCGGCATAACAAGGTTTCATATTGACATCATGGATGGGCATTTTGTCCCTAATCTGTCTTTTGGACCGCAGCTGGTTAGTGATTTTAAAAAGTCTTTTCCAGGTATTGAAGCAGAAGTTCACCTGATGAGCGATAATCCCAAGGTGCTGGTTCCAGCTTTTGTTGATGCCGGTCCAGATTTGATGTTATTGCATTATGAGGCAATGACGATGGCTGAACTTGATCATTGGCTCGATTTTTTGCATGAGCATGATGTTAAAGCCGGGATTGTTCTCAATCCGGATACGCCTGTGTCCGTTTTAACTGAATTCGCCCCTAAACTTGATCAAGTATTGATTATGTCGGTTTATCCCGGATTTGGTGGGCAAAAATTTATCCCTGAATCATGTGCCAAAATTGAAGCTGCGAATGAATTATTGCAAAACAAAATACCTGTTGAAGTGGATGGCGGAATTAATCAAGAAACGGCTAAACTGGTTAGGGAAGCCGGCACAAGTATTTTTGTCGCAGGTTCATATTTGTTCTGTCAAGACAGCATTACTGACCAAATTAATGAGCTTAAGGAGATCGTTGAGCGATGAAAGGCATTGCACTGTTGGGTGCTCCACAAGCCTTATGGCCCAAAGACTTGAAGCAAAAATTAAGCAAAGCAAATACGCAAGAAAATTTACTGATCGGAGTTGATCGGGGCAGCTTGCTATTAACTGAGCTAGGCTTTGTACCGAACTTGGCCGTGGGTGACTTTGATTCTCTGAAAAAAAGCGAGCTAAACCGAATCGAGGCAGCCGTTTCAGACATTAGATACTCAGTTCCAGAAAAAGATCTGACTGATACTGAATTAGCTGTTAGATATGCGTTTGAAGACTATCAGGTTGATGACTTGATTTTAATTGGCTCAACTGGGGGCCGGCTCGATCATTTTCTATCCAATTTATTTTTGGTTCTTAAGCCAGAATTTCAGTCTTACGCTGAAAATATCACCATTTGGGACCGTCAAAATCTGATTAATTTTTATCTTCCTGGAAAGCATACAGTCACCAAAGCGCCTGGATATGATTACTTAGGTGTCGTAAATTTAACAGCTATTCAAAATTTGCAAATAAAAAAAGCTAAATATCAGCTGGAAAATTATTCAAATAGTTTTCCCATGTCTTTTAGTTCAAATGAGTTTCTGCCTGAGCACGATTCTTTTGAGCTTTCATTCGAAAAAGGGGTCGTGGCGGTAATTCAATCGTGTGATCTTGACCGTTACCAAAATCTCTAAAAACCATCCATCTTTTTAGTACAGATTCATGACTAAAAAGATGGGTGGCTTTTTGGTAAACAAAAAACTGACAGTCAAAACTGTCAGTTTAAGGTTATGATTAAAATACTAGGCTCGAGTAACTTTACCAGACTTTAAAGTCTTAGTTGAAACCCATACACGTTTTGGTTTACCATCAACTAGAATACGAACTTTTTGAAGGTTTGGCTTCCAAGTACGACGCGATGAATTCAAAGCGTGTGAACGCGTGTTACCGAAAGTGGTTTTCTTGCCAGTTATATAATCTTTTGCCATTTGCTAAACCCCCTTTACTTGTGTTTTCATACTAAACTAAGATAGCATAACTTAATGAACTTTGCAACTCGATTAAATTTTTTTGCAGGAGGAATTTTGTATTAATACTTGATTACTATGATAAAATAGATTCATAATATTGATTAATAATCAAACGGAGGATAAACATGGCTGTTAAAATCAAAACAAAAGATGGCTTAATTGACATTTCTAATGGTGTAATTGCAATTGTCGTTGGTAGTGCAGCTACATCCAATTACGGAGTTGTTGGAATGGCCTCAAAAAATGCCATTCGTGATGGCTTTGACGGTATTCTTAATCGTGCAAACTACAAGCGTGGTGTTGTGGTCAAATCCGAAGCTAATAAAATTACGGTTGATGTTTATATCATTGTTGGCTATGGTTTGAAGATTTCAGAAGTTAGCCGCAATGTTCAGACTAGCGTTAAATTCAACTTGAAAAATCAACTGGGTGTTGATACCAAGGCCGTTAACGTTATTGTCCAAAGTGTTAAAGTGCTTGAAGATTAATCAAGCGGAGGAAAAGAATTTTGGTTTTAAAGGAAATAGACAGTAAAAAGTTTAGAGACATGGTTCGCGTCGCGACCCATAGATTGGGCCGTAATGCAGAGTTTATTAACTCTTTGAATGTTTTTCCCGTTCCTGATGGTGATACCGGAACTAACATGAATTTAACCATCGAAAGTGGGGCTAAAGCCGTAAGTGAAAACACCAGCAATAATGTTGGCGACTTGACTGAAAGCTTAGCTAAAGGAATGCTAATGGGTGCCCGGGGCAACAGTGGGGTTATTTCCTCTCAGCTTTTTAGAGGCGTCTATAAAGCCACTCAAGGATTGAAAACTTTAAATGCTCAAGAGCTGGCAAATGCTTTTTCTAATGGTGTTGCTACTGCCTATAAAGCGGTGATGAAGCCCGTTGAAGGGACAATCTTGACGGTTGCCCGTGTTGCGGCGCAAGAAGGTGCTAACAAGGCCAATGAAACCGATGATGTCGAAGAAGTAATGAAAGCCATTGTCGAAGGTGCAAAAGCATCACTTAAAACCACGCCAGACCTGTTGCCTGTTTTAAAGCAAGTTGGAGTTGTTGACTCTGGTGGACAAGGGTTGCTGTTCATTTATGAAGGCTTTTTAGAAGGTCTTTTGGGTGAAGACTTTGCTGATCGCTATCAACCTGATGAAGGCGAAATGGACGAAATGATTAATGCAATACACCACCAATCCGTTCAATCGCAATTAGCTACGCAGGACATTAGTAATGGTTATTGTACGGAAATCATGGTTGATTTGACCGCAGACATTCCTGACAAAAAGCCGTTTGATCTTGAAGAATTCAGAGAGCATTTATCTCAGCTTGGCGATTCGCTTTTAGCGGTGTCAGATGAAGAAGTTGCCAAAGTGCACATTCACACGGAGTATCCTGGCGCTATTTTTAAATATGGCAAGCAATTTGGTCAATTAGGCAAAATCAAAATTGACAATATGCGGATTCAACATGAAACGATCGTTAATAATAGCGAACAAGAGCAAGAAAGCGTTGATTTTGCAGTGATTGCAGTTGCTTCTGGTAACGGTATTCGCAAGTTGTTTGAAAGTGAAGGCGTCAACCGGATCATTTCTGGTGGTCAGACAATGAATCCTTCTACACAAGATATTATCGATGCAATTAAAAAATCAGGAGCCAAAAAAGCTATTGTTTTGCCAAACAACGGTAACATTGTGATGGCTGCAAAGCAGGCTGCCGAAGTTAGTGATATTCCAGTTGGAATTGTGCCAACTAAGACGATCTCACAAGGTTTGACAGCAATGCTGTCCTTTGATGCTGATGAATCGCTTGAAGACAATGTTAGTGCAATGACTGATGCGCTTGAAGATGTAGTTTCAGGTGAAGTTACTAAAGCAAACCGTGATACCAAGATTAACAACATTGAAATTAAAGAAAATGATTACTTGGGCATTATTGATGGTGAAATTCAAGTTGCAGAGCCAGATTTGATTAAATCAACTACTGAAATGATTGAAAAAATGCTTGATGAAGATGCTGAGATCATTACCGTGATGTATGGCAGTGATTCAAACAAAAAAGAGGCAGAGCAGGTCGTATCAGTTCTTGAAAAGAAGCATGACGACTTAGAATTTGAAGTACATAACGGTGGACAGCCAGTATATAATTTCCTAATTTCTGTTGAATAAAAATGAGCATGAAAAAGTTGTTTGCTCCCGTTACGGATTTGAAGGGCGTTGGCACTAAGACGGCTGCTACCCTTGGCAGTTTAGGAATTTATAGCATCTATGACTTGTTGTTTTATTTTCCTTTTCGGTATGATGAATTGCAGTCGCTACCTTTAAGCCAGATCATGGATGGTCAAAAGGTAATGCTAAAAGGCATTGTGGCTACAGAGGCTTTTGTTAGTCGTTTTGGTTACAAAAAAAGTCGTCTTAGTTTTAAGCTTAGAATTGACCATGATGTTGTCATGGTCAATTTTTTTAATCAGCAATGGTTGAAAAATAAGATTGAAGTGGGCAAGGAAATCGCGGTCTACGGCACTTTCAATGTTTCAAGGCAGAGTCTTACCGGTTTTAAATTTGTTGCGGCTAAGGAAAATGATAGTGGGATGGCACCGATTTATTCAGTCAACCGCAATCTTCGACAAAAGAAATTAGTTGATCTGATTAATTTGGCGCTAGATGATTTTTTAACTGAAGTGGAGGATGTTGTTCCCCCAGAAATAAGACAGAAATACCGTTTGCTTTCAGATCAACAGATTGTTTTGCAGATGCACCACCCCAAAAATGGTCAGGAAGCTAAACAAGCCAAAAGAAGTGCAATTTTTCGGGAATTCTTTCTGTTTCAAACTGAGCTAGCGCTACTAATTAACAATAATGCGCGTAATGCAGGGATTGCAAAAAAATATGATTTGCAAGCAATTGCCGAGCTTACCAAGGCTTTGCCTTTTGAATTATCGGCTGATCAAAAACAGGTAATAAACGAAATCTTTGCTGATCTGCATTCAGCCAAGCAAATGAACCGGCTTTTGCAAGGGGATGTTGGCTCGGGTAAGACAATTGTCGCTGTATATGCAATTTTTGCGGTCATTACTGCTGGCTTTCAGGCTTCCTTAATGGTGCCAACTGAAATTTTGGCAGCGCAGCACTTTAAGAAAATAACTGAATTGCTGCAGCCTTTGGGGATTCGAACGGCGCTTTTGACGGGGACAACCAAAACACTAGAGCGTCGTGAAATTTACCGCGAATTAACCGATGGTACAATTAATGTTGTTGTTGGCACCCACGCTTTGATTCAGGAAAAAGTGATTTTCAAAAAGCTGGGCTTAGTGATTATTGACGAGCAGCACCGTTTCGGTGTGAGTCAGCGTCAAGCGCTAATTAATAAAGGCAATGTTCCGGATGTCTTAACGATGACTGCAACTCCCATTCCGCGAACTTTGGCATTAACAGTTTATGGTGATACAGCTGTTTCAGAAATTCGTCATTTACCGGCAGGAAGAAAGCAAATTAAATCAGCATGGAAGACCAGCAACCAAATGAAAGAAGTTTATCAGCTAATGCAGGGGCAATTAGACCAAGGCTTTCAAATTTATGCCGTGACACCGCTTATTACAGAATCTGAGGCACTTGATTTAAAAAATGCTGAGGAACTGTTTGGAAAATTGCAGCATGATTTTCCAAAACAAAAAGTAGTTCTCCTGCATGGTCAAATGCCTGGAAGCAAAAAAGAGGAAATCATGGAAGAATTTGCTGCCGGTGAGATAAATATTTTAGTGGCAACAAGCGTTATTGAAGTTGGGGTTGATGTCGCTAATGCCAACCTGATGGTCATTTATAATGCTGACCGTTTTGGCATTAGCCAGTTGCACCAATTACGTGGCCGGATTGGCCGGGGAAAGACACAAAGTTATTGCATCTTTCTGGCCAACCCAAAAACTAAAGCTGGTAAAGCGCGCATGCAAGCTGTGGCCTCAACAACAGATGGTTTCAAATTGGCTGAAGAGGACCTCAAAATGCGTGGTGAGGGCGACTTATTCGGCAAGGCTCAATCCGGCTTGCCTGAATTTCAAGTTGGCAATGTGGTTAATAATTACGAAACGTTGGTGATAGCACAAAGGGTAGCCCAAGAAGTGGTCAAAAAAGATCCAGAATTAACAAATTTAACGAATAAAAACCTCAAACAAGTGCTAGAATATAAACAATTACAACAAAATCGTAAATAGAAAAGATTGTGGTGACAAATGAGAACAATTGCAGTTGACGCAATGGGTGGCGAAAATGCGCCTAAAGCTATTGTCCAAGCCGTTTTACAGGCAAAGGAAGAATTACCTGAGACCAGCTTTATTTTGTTTGGTGATCAAGCGCAAATCACAAAATTGGTTGGCAATAATAACGAACGGATAGAAGTGGTTGCCACTTCGGAAGTAATCAGTGATGAAGATGAACCTGTGAAGGCGATTCGGACCAAGAAGGACTCATCACTTGTCGTGGCGGCACAATTTGTGAAGCAGGGCAAGGCTGATGCCTTATTATCTTTAGGAAACAGTGGTTCAATCTTAGCAGCGGGAATCTTTATTATTGGTCGCATCAAAGGCGTTGCCCGGCCAGGTTTTATGCCAACTTTACCAGTTAAAAATTCGGACGATGGCTTTAATATGATTGATGTTGGAGCCAATGCAATGAGCAAACCGGAATATCTGTTAAATTGGGCGAAAATGGCTTCTTATTATGCCCAAAAAGTTCGCGGTATTAATAATCCGCGGGTTGCTTTACTCAACAATGGAGCCGAAAGTGATAAAGGCGATGAGCTTCACCAACAGGCATATCAATTGCTGTTAGATAGCGATTTGAATTTTATTGGCAATATTGAAGGCAATGAACTACTAGAGGGTAAGGCTGATGTCATCGCAACTGATGGTTTTACCGGTAACGCGGTTTTAAAAAATATCGAAGGAACTTCGTCTGTATTGTTACACTTACTAAAAGACAGTTTGCTAAATAGCGGTTTTTTAGTTAAAATTGGAGCTTTATTAATAAAAAAAGCTCTGAAGGGCTTGGTTTCCAAGTTTGATGTTGATAAATATGGCGGAGCCGTTTTATTGGGTGTTGATGCCCCAGTAGTTAAAACTCATGGGCGTTCTGATCAAAGAGCGGTTTATTTTACAATTAAACAAGTTGATAAAATATTAAAAGAGCACATCGTCGCCGACTTTAGAACTGAATTTGCTGAAGATAAATAAGGCAAATGAAAAGGAGAAAAAATGACTGAAGAAGAGATTTTTACCAAAATTAGCGATATTTTAGCAGATAATTTTGATGTCGATAAAGCACAAATAACCAAAGATACTAACTTTTCCAGCGATTTGAATGCTGACTCGATTGACTTGGTTGAGTTTATCCTTCAACTGGAAGATGAGTTTGGCTCCGAAATTTCTGATGAAGATGCTGAAAAGATAAAAACAGTAGGCGATGCGGTTAGCTATATTGCTGCTCACCAAAAATAATTTCTAAAAAAACGTTTTGCGATTTGCATGTAGCCGATTTGATGTATATAATTAGAAATTAAATAAATTTATTAAATATCTTTAATAAATCTATTGAAGATTTGAGAGGGGAAATGGCCTTTGGAAAAACAAAGTGATCTCTTGCTAGATATTCAGCATTTGCATACTGCGTACCGTTTACAAGGAAAGTTTTATGATGCTGCAGATGATATTAATATAACTCTGAAGCGTGATGAAATTTTATCAGTCGTAGGTGAATCTGGATGTGGTAAGAGTACGATAGCTGCAAGTATTATTGGTTTATATGACCATAAAAATACAAAAGTTACTGGGGATATTTTGTACAATGAGTTAAATCTGGTGGGTTTAAACGAAAATTTGTTTAACAAGATTCGTGGTAACAAAATTGGAATGATTTTCCAAGACCCACTGGCAAGTTTAAACCCATTGATGCGGGTAGGCGACCAAGTTGCGGAAACACTCTATTACCATACTGACATGAATGAAAAAGAACGTCATGCGCGCGTAATAGAATTATTTAACCAAGTTGGCATGCCTAAGCCTGAAGAAACATATGCTATGTATCCCTTCGAGCTTTCAGGTGGTTTAAGACAGAGAATTGTGATCGCGATGGCGATTGCCTGCAAACCTGAAGTTATTATAGCTGATGAGCCAACTACTGCTTTAGACGTAACAATTCAGGCCCAGATTTTGGACCTGCTTGAGGACATTCAAAAGCAATCACATTCAGGCATTATCTTAATTACTCATGACTTGGGTGTTGTTGCTGAAACGGCTGATCAAGTTGCCGTTATGTATGCCGGCCAAGTGGTAGAAAAAGCTGATGTCAAAACTATTTTTGAGCATCCGTTACATCCATATACTCGTTCGCTTTTGAATTCAATGCCTCAGTCTGAGGATGAAGAAGAAGATTTACACGTTATTCATGGGACTGTACCATCATTGAAAAATATGCCGAGAGAAGGCGACCGTTTTGCTGCGCGTATTCCTTGGAT
This sequence comes from uncultured Lactobacillus sp., assembly GCA_945281075.1. Lineage (GTDB taxonomy): Bacteria > Bacillota > Bacilli > Lactobacillales > Lactobacillaceae > Lactobacillus. The sequence continues at coordinate 17,389 of CALYQE010000014.1, forward strand.
TCCTGCCAGTGCGCATGAAAAGGAACCTGTAATGCACGAAATTGATCCTGGACACTGGGTAAGATGTACTTGCTGGAAGACGTTCCACTTTGAAGATGATGAAGCGAGTGGGGAGTAATTATGGCTAAAGAAATTATTCAAGTAAAAAATTTAAAGGTTCACTATCCAATTAGGTCTGGCTTCTGGAACAGGGTAACGGATTACGTTCGTGCTGTTGATGATGTCAGCATTACGATTAATGAAGGTGAAACTTACGGTTTAATTGGAGAATCTGGTTCTGGTAAGTCGACTACTGGTAAAGCAATAGTTGGTGTTGAGCCGATCACCAGTGGTCAAATTATTTATCAAGGCGTTAATATTACAACTGCCAAGAATAGACGTAAACTTAACTACAACAAAGATGTTCAAATGATTTTTCAAGATTCGATGTCAAGTTTGAATCCCAGAAAGCGAATTGAGGATATTATTGCTGAACCAATTCGTAACTTCGAAAATTTGACTACTGATCAAGAACGAGAGCGTGTTCAGGAATTATTAGATATCGTTGGGATGCCTAGTGATTCACTTTACAAGTATCCTCATGAATTTTCTGGTGGTCAAAGGCAGAGAATTGGGGTTGCACGTGCGGTTGCGACAAATCCAAGGCTGATTGTTGCTGATGAGCCAACAAGTGCCTTGGACTTGTCGGTTCAGGCGCAGGTTCTAAACTTCATGAAGCACATTCAGCAACAATATGACATTGCTTACTTGTTTATCTCTCATGATTTGGGTGTTGTTAAGCACATGTCAGAGAATTTGGCAATTATGCACCGCGGTCGCTTAGTTGAAATTGGCTCTCGTGATGATATTTATAATCACCCAATGCATATTTATACAAAGCGTTTGCTTTCTGCCATTCCATTAGTTGACGTTGAACACCGTGAGGAAAACAAGAAGCATCGTCAAGAAGTTGAACAAGAATTTCAGAATGATCAAAGCAAATGGTATGATGACAAAGGCCGCGTTTATCCGTTACAACAGGTATCGGGTAAACACTGGGTCGCATTGCCTAAAGATGAACTGAAACAAGAAGAAATAAAAGAAAAGGGGAGAGACTAATAATGTGGAAAACAGTCTTAAGACGTATATTAATCATGATCCCTCAATTGATCATCTTGAGTATTTTAGTCTTCTTCTTGGCTAAAATGATGCCTGGTGACCCATTCAGTGGTCTTATTGGTCCAAACACTGATCCGAAACAACTTGAAGCATTGAAACGCCAGGCTGGATTGTATGATCCTGTTCCGGTGCAATATGCCCACTGGTTAAAAAACTTGTTCAAGGGAGATTTGGGAATAAGTTACATCCAGCACGTGCCGGTTACTTCATTAATTGCTGATCGTGCGGTTAACACTTTCTGGCTTGCCTTAATAACAACCATTATCACCTATTGTGTTGCCATTCCTTTAGGAGTGACAGCAGGTCGTCACCAAGATGAATGGCAAGATCAAGCCGTACAGATTTTTAACTACATTACATTTGCTGTACCACCATTTGTCTTTTACATCTTGGGAATTTGGCTGTTTGGTTTTACTTTAGGTTGGTTCCCAATTTCAGGTTCTGTTTCGCCAAACGCCTCAGGGTTCTTTGGCACAATTGGTAGTCAGATTTATCATATTATACTGCCTGCCTGCTTGGTAGCTTTAATTTCAACCACCTCAATTGTTCAGTATTTGAGAACAGGAATTGTCGATAATAAAGTTGAAGACTATGTTCGGACTGCCCATAGTAAAGGTGTTCCTGACAATGTTGTCTTCAGTAAACATATTTTGCGTAACTCCTTATTACCAATCGCATCTTCCTTTGGTAGTGTGATTGCAGGCCTTTTAAGTGGTTCCATGATTGTTGAATCGGTCTTTAGTTATCCAGGAATGGGTAAGCTTTTCCTAGATTCAATTGGTCAACGTGATTACTCCACTTTGACAGCATTGATTTTAATTTTTGGTGTACTAACTCTGCTTGGCAACTTACTGTCAGATATTATCATGAGTATCGTTGACCCAAGAATCAGAATTAAATAGGGAGGAAAGAAATGTCTGAAAAGAAAGAAAACACTTCAGCAAAAGAAGCTAAAAAGAAAAAAATTTCTTCTCCTACCTCAAGCTTTAAAGTGGTTGTGCGAGAAATTGTAAAGGATAAAGTAGCACTTACTGCGTTTATCGTGATCGTTTTAGTTTTACTGTTTACCTTCGGTGGTTCACTGTTCCTAAATGCTGAAAAGGTTACGGAAACAAATATTATTGATGCTTATTATGGTTGGGGAATGAATGGTCATATCTTCGGAACGGATGATGGTGGCCGCGATATCCTTAACTTGTTAATGATGGGTGGCCGAAACTCAATCTTGATTGGTCTAGGAGTTACGGCTGTCTGTGAAATAGTTGGACTGCTCGTTGGACTAGTTTCAGGTTACTATGGTGGTAACGTGGACGCCGTTATCATGAGAATCGTTGACTTCATTCAGGTTTTACCTGCGATGCCAATTGAAATCGTTTTGGTTTCGGTAATTCCTAACTACAACCCTCTCAGTTTGGTTGGAATTATCTCGCTGTTTGGCTGGACAGGAACCTCGCGATATTTTAGAGCGTTTGTTCTATCGCAACGTGGAAGAGATTATGTTTTAGCTTCAAAAACTTCAGGATCTTCTGATTTTAAGATTATGTTCCGTGAGGTGTTGCCAAACATCACCTCAATGATTATTATTGATGTTGTTTTACAAATCGCCAGCAACATTGGTATTGAAACGACTCTTTCATTTATCGGTTATGGTTTGCCATCAACGGTGCCGTCATTAGGTACTTTAATTGGCTTTGCCAATGACCCTGTTAACGTTGTTAGCCGTCCATGGCTATGGTTACCGGCAACAGTTATGCTGTTAGCCATTTCTTTAAGTGTCAACTATGTTGGTCGAGCTTTCCAAAGAGCTGCCGATGCAAGACAAAGAGAGAATTAATTTTAAAAAACAGTTCTGCTAATTCAGTAGAGCTGTTTTTTTGCTTTCATTTAAAGCTCGACTATTTGACTTAACGAAAAAAATCCCTCGCTAAAAGAGAAGTTAACTAGCTTTCCTTTTACTTACGGCTTTCAACTCGGCAATATTTAAGTTGTTAATAAATAATAATTTTATTAAAAAGTTAAGATAAAGATTTTTATTTTTTAATTTATGTGTTAATAACTTAATTATTAATTTGTTTCAAAAATTTAACAGTAAATAAAGAAATTCTTCACATAAAAAAACTAAATTATTTAGTTCAATTGGCGTAGTCAGTGCAACCGCCTTAGCTTTAGTAGCTTGTGGAAAAAGCGAGAATAGTGAAAACAGTAAGGATGAGACCAAATCAGCTGCAAGCAATGCCAAAGAAAGATGCAAAGCGGGGTGGGACAGTCAAGGCAGCTCTCGAAACAGATTCACCTTTTACAGGAATATTTTTAGATGAGTTATCAATGACTGCAATTGATGGCAATGTTTCTTCACCTGGAGAGGAATCTTTATTTGATGTGGATGACAATTATCGTATTAATAATAAAGGGCCAGCTTCATTAAAAATTGACACCAAAAATAAGACAGTAACGATTACGATTAAAAAAGGGGTCAAATGGTCTGATGGCAAGCAGGTAACTGCTAAAGACATGGAATATTCCTATGAAATTATGGCAAATAAGGATACTAAGTCCGAAAGATACACCAGCCAATTTGATTACATCAAGGGTATGAGTGAATTTCATGAAGTAAAAGCTAAGACATTTTCAGGAATTGAACTGCCAGATGGTGAAAATGGCATAGTTATGGTATTGCACTACAAAGAACTGAAACCGGGAATGTATTATTCGGGAAATGGTTACTTTTGGGAAAGTGCGGCACCGTATCATTATTTGAAAAATGTCCCTTTTAGTAAATTAGAATCTTCTGATGAAGTCAGGAAAAAGCCGATGCACTTTGGGCCGTTCGAACTTACCAAATTAGTACGTGGGCAGTCAGCAACCTGGACACCAAATAAATATTATTGGCGAGGCAAGCCGAAGCTAGATAAGATTGTCTATCAAGTTATTTCAACTAAATCGGCTTCTCAGGCAATCAAGAGTAATAAATTTGACGTTGCAGCAGTAATTAATGCTCAGTGGAAAGAAGTAAAGGATACCAAGGATGTTTAAGCTTGTGGCGTAGATCCCGTTAGCTAACAGTTACTTAGGCTTTAAGGTAGGGAAATGGGATGCTAAAACGAGTAAGAACATTATGAATGCTAAAGCCAAAATGAATAATAAGGCTTTACGTCAAGCTATTGCTTATGCCATGAATATTGAGGATGTTAACAAGCACTATACAAGCGGCCTTACTTTCCAGGTTCCAACTTTGATTCCAGCACAATTTGGTGATTACTATATAAGGAGGTGAAGGGCTTCCATTATAACTTGAAAAAAGCTAATGAATTGTTAGATAAGGCAGGTTTCAAGAAAACAGGTAAATGGCGCGTCCAACCTGATGGCAAGCCATTAAAAATTAATTTTTTAGCTAAAAGTAAAGACCCGACTGACGAACCAATTATCCAAAACTATCTTCAGCAGTGGCATAAAATTGGATTAAACATTCAGTTGGTTGGTGGAAGACTAGCGGAATTCAATTCATTTTATGATAAAGTTAAGCAGGATGATCCAGGTGTCGACATGTTCATGGCAGGATGGATGTTATCCAGTGAACCATCTCCTGCTGCCCTTTACGGAGAAGGGGCACCGTCAAACTATACTCGCTTTGTAACTCCAGAAAATACAAAGATTATGGAGGCAATGGATTCTGAAAAGTCGTTTGATCATAAATATCGTGTAGAATAGTTCCATAAGTGGCAAGAGTACATGTTTGATCAAGCATATGTTGTGCCAACTACAAATAATTACAGCATCTATGCTGTTAACAGTAAGATTACAAGTTACTCTTTAAAACCTTCTGAAAACAATAACGGCCACCAGCTTTGGTATCAAGTTGGTTATGCTAAATAACAACTAAGTCCTCAATTAAATGAGGACTTTTTGTTAACTTAAAAATAAAGAAAAATGTGACTAAGTATATAAATCATGAGTGTAAAATTAAATTATTTGTTTATTAATTTAATATAGTGTGGTAATATTTAATCATTAACTTGTTTCAAATATTACCTGTGTAAAATAGAAGGGGTTATATAATAATGAAAAGTACAAAATTATGGGGCTCGATCGGTGTTGTTAGTGCCGCTGCTTTAACTTTAGTAGCATGTGGTAAGAGTGGCAGTACGTCAAATACTGAAGATGCTAAAAAGGCAAGCAAGTTCTCTACTGAAGTTCCGAAAAAA
>CALYQE010000015.1 GCA_945281075.1 uncultured Lactobacillus sp.
ATTATATTTTTGAAAGGGTTGAATTTATTCCATGAGTATAAATTTAGGAAAAGAAATATGCCGTCGCAGGCGTGAACAAAAACTGACTCAGGAGGATCTCGCTGAATTAAGCGATTTGTCAGTTAACTTTATTTCACGTTTAGAAAGAACTAAGAATCAAAATATTAGTATTCAAAAGCTCGACTCAATTGCACGCGCTTTGAACACGACTACGCCTGATATTATTATGAATGCATACCGCTTTAAAGAAGTTAAGGTTGAAAATCATCATGATAATACACCTGTATTTATTAAAAAAGTTATTAATGAACTAAGAAAAATGGATTCAGATAAAGCCGAAAGAGTATGTAAATCATTCATTATTTTGACTAAAGAAATAAATAGAGATTAAACTATTATAAATAAAAAAAGCAAAAACGCGGAACAGGTTTCTTACCTACTCCGTGTTTTTTTGCGGTTAAATTTTAGCTATTAAATGCTTCTGTCAATGGCGGGATTACTTGCTTTTTACGCGATACAACTCCTGGCAAGCTAATCTCAGAATCTTTTACCTGACCAAAGGCTTTTTCAAATGCTGCTTTTGCATTATCAGAGCCAATTACTAAGGCAGTTGAATTAGAATCGAGAACATTGGTAATCAGCAACATAAAGAGGTCATAGCCTTCATCCTTTGCTGCTTCATTCATGGCCGTTAAGAAAGCTTCTTTACGTTCCAGAGCTTCTGGCAGATCAACCACGTTAATTTGCGCAACCCGGGCCTTCTTGCCATTTAAATCAAAGCTCTTGGCATCTAAATCAATTAATTCTTCTTCAGACTTGCTGACAATGTTGGTACCGGCTTTCAGCTCTTCCAAACCGTACTTTTCATAATCAACATCAGCAATCTTGGCCAAAGCTGTGACTGCTTCTTTATCTTCATCTGTAGTTGTTGGTGACTTCAAAAGCAATGTGTCAGAAATGATTGCTGAAAGCATTATACCAGCAATATTTTGAGGAACATCGACGCCATAGTGCTGATAAAGGCGCCACATGATCGTACTGGTACATCCTACTGGTGCAGCCAGGTAAAACAAAGGCAGACTAGTATTGAAATTCATAATTCGATGGTGATCAACCACATGTGTTACTGTCACTTGGTCAATGTCAGCAACGCTTTGTTGCGGTTCATTGTGGTCAACCAGCATAACCTTGTCAACTTCATTTGCTGCAGTCTTAATTACCCGCGGTGCTTCGAAACCGAATTTTTGCAATGCAAATGCAGTTTCATCATTGACCTCACCTAGTGCCACTGCTTCAGTGTTGTAGCCTAATTTATTTTGCAGGTATGAATAAGCAATCGCAGTGCCAATTGCATCTGTATCTGGATTTTGGTGACCAAAAATCAACTCTTTTTCCATTAATTTTCCTCTTTTTTCTCTTAAATTATCTTTTCTAATCAGTTTACCTAATTAAGTTAATTAGATAAAGCTTATTTATTCAAGAATTTTTGAAACTCCGTCAAGAAATTGCTGATTCGCGGAACGTCTTTTTTGCCTTTACGGTAGATAACCGAGGTTGAGAACTTCCTGTCATTTTCGATATATACCGGGGTCAAATTAATCATCTTTTTATGCAATTGGTAATAAGAGTCACTAATAAAAGTATCGTAGTCTGTTTCTTCCGCCGTTTCAAGCAGCTGCTTGGTGGAAGAAAAACTTAATGGCACTTTCAAGCCGTTCTTAGCATTGATCTTATTACCAAATTTTTCCTTCATAATTTGGGTTAAATAAAAACTATCGGGATACGCTACCCACTTGCGATTATTAAATTCCTCAACTGGATAGGCTTTTCCACTCTCAGCATTTTTATCATGAGTTAAAACCGTCAGTCGATCTTCACAAACCTTCATGTATTCATACTGATTATGAAGGTTAAGCTGACTCTTTTTCGTATTGTTAGGTACATAGATTAAAGCTAGATCAATTAAGTTATTATCCAAGCTATACAACAGGTCTTTACGGTTAAAATAATTAACACTAATTGTGATCTCCGGAAAATTCGCGTTAAATTCAAGCAAAAAATGGCGCAAAGATTCCGAATTGACACTATCCAAAACACCAATCGAGATATTCCCTTTGTCAGCTTGCGTAAACTCTTGAATATCACTAACGACTGCATTAATTGTTCCAAGAAGCTTAACTGCCCCTGTTTGTAATTGTTTGCCCGCTTCTGTCAAATAGAGTTTTTTACCCATTTGTCCAAATAGCGGTGTACCGATCGCATGCTCTAATTTTTTGATTTGTTGGGTTAAAGCAGGCTGAGTGATACCAAGAATTTGAGCAGCTTGAGTATAATTCATGGTATCAATCAGTTGTAAAAAATAATGTAAAGACTTTGTTGAGAGTATTGTATCTGTTTTAGGCATATAAATTAATCCTTCTATCTTAACAATAATATAACTCTATTTATATGCTATTATCGATCAAAAAATAATCCCTGTCAAAGTTATTTAATTTTTTGCAAAAAAATACCAAATTTGTATGAATTTATAAAAATCATTGTGAAGAAAATGGTTTCCCAATGCCTAAGCTAATAGGTATTCCATCACTCGTTGTATCTACAACGAAGGAACCGTTTGAATAACGATCACCCAAAGGAAATTCATTGGTATGTAATTTTATTTTTCGCTTGCTACTGGTGGTGATAATTAACGTGTGATCTTGACCATAAGAGGTTAAAGCAGCTACGCGATGAGGATTATTTTTCAATTCCCGCAACACTAAAACGCCACGCTTAGCCCGTGATACTTTATTAATCAAGTTAGCTTTAAACTGCTTAAAAGCCCCACGTTGGGTAACGATCCCCACCCGCACTTTATCTATATATTCTTGCTTAATTAAAATATAGTAAACAATAAAATCATCATCTTTGAGGTTAACAGCTTTCACTCCAGCTGCTTTAGCACCTGATTCCGGCACTTCACTCACATCATAGCGGACGGCATAAGCATTATGGGTAAACAAAATAATTTCGGTGTTGGCATCTGGTTTTAGCAGATCAACGCGAACTACCTTGCTGTCAGCCTTTTTCATTTTAATTGCCGTAATTGCACGGGAGCGATAAGTTCTCGTTGGTTGCAAGTTGGCCATCTGCAACTGCTTAATATAGCCATCATCAGTTGCAAGCAGGAAATTAAGGTCTTGATTGAGCCCCGCAAAATCAAAGACACGGATAATCTGCTCCTCGCTACTTAAACCAATTTCTTGCGACAAGTGCTGACCGGTATCCTTCCATTTGGTTTCAATCAGTTCATTAACTGGACGATAGATAACATTACCATGGTTAGTAAACAGGTAAAGATTGGTCAAAGTCGACGTTGTCTTTTCAAAGACTACTTCATCCCCATCCGGCAAGCCATTGTCTGCATCATCGCTTGACTGCCATGATCTTAATGATGACCGCTTCAAATATCCGTCACGACTAATCAATACCCTTACTTGCTCATCAGCAACTAAGGCCTTTTCATCAATCTGAATTTTCGCGGTTTCAGTCGAAATTTCGGTTCTTCGCGGATTGCCAAATTCCTTTTTAACCTGCGACAGTTCCTTGATGATTTCTTTGTCTAGTTCCTGCGAATTGGATAAAAGCAGACTATAGCGATCAATTTGCTTTTCAAGGTCGGCTTGTTCGGCCACCAGTGCATTCACATCAGTATTAGTTAAACGGTAAAGTTGCAAAGAAACAATTGCTTCTGCCTGACGCTCTGTAAAGCCAAACTTTTTCGACAGGTTTTGCTTTGCCTCGGTCTTGTTTTTGGATGCCCGAATGACTTTAATTACTTCATCCAAAATATCCATTGCATGAATTAAGCCTTGGATAATCTCCAAACGATTTTCTGCTTTAGTCAAATCATATTTGGTTCTTTTGGTTAAAACATCTTTTTCATGCTCAAGATATGAAGCTAAAACATGCTTCAAGCCTACCTGCATTGGAGTCATATGGTCAATTGCAACCATATTGAAGTTATAAGAAACCTGCAACTCGGTATTTTTATAAAGGTAATTTAAAATATTTTCCGCATCAGCACCCTTTTTCAGTTCAATCACAATCGACAAGCCGTGGCGATCAGTTTCATCACGAACTTCGGCAATCCCGTCAATTTCTTTATTTAACCGAATTTCATCAATTTTCTTGACCAGCAATGCTTTATTAACTGCATAAGGAATCTCGGTAACGACAATCTCTTCACGGTGACCGTGAATTTCCTGCGTCGTTGCTTTGGCACGAACCTGGATCCGTCCTCGACCCGTTTCATATGCCTCCTTGAGTCCCTTTTGCCCCATGACAATTGCGCCAGTAGGAAAATCGGGACCTTTCACGAATTTCATTAAATCAGCTAGAGTAGCATCCGGATGCTTCAACAAATAAATTGTCGCGTCAATTACCTCGGTTAAGTTATGCGGTGGAATTTCCGTGGCATAACCGGCCGAAATTCCGGTTGAGCCATTGACCAACAGATTAGGAAAACGGACAGGCAAAACGGTCGGCTCATACTCCGTATCATCGAAGTTGAGTACCATTTTGACCGTATCTTTATCGATGTCTTGCAAAAGCATATTAGAGATTTTGCTTAGTCTCGACTCGGTATAACGCATGGCCGCCGGACCATCACCATCCATGGACCCATTATTTCCGTGCATTTCAACCAGTGTCTCCCGCATTTTCCAATTTTGGGATAAGTGAACTAATGCACCATAAATCGAGCTGTCGCCGTGCGGGTGAAAATTACCCATGATGTTACCAACAGCCTTGGCTGCCTTTTTAAAAGGCTTATCATACGTGTTGCCATCCCTGTACATCGCATACAGGATTCTTCTTTGTACCGGTTTTAAACCGTCACGAACATCAGGCAGGGCCCGCTCTTGAATTATGTACTTCGAGTAACGCCCAAAACGTTCACCCATGACCTGCTCAAGGGGCATTTCACGAATTCGTTCTTTTGTAGCCATTAATTAACCTCTTTACTCATTTTCTTCTTCTAAAATGGAAACATTCTCGCCCAGCCTGAACTTAACATTTTCTTCAATCCATTTTCTTCTGGCGTCGACTTTATCACCCATTAAAGTAGTCACGCGGCGCTCGGCCAAGGCAGCGTCGTCAATTTTTACGCGAATCAGCATTCTGGATTCAGGATTCATTGTTGTTTGCCAAAGCTGCTCGGCATTCATTTCACCCAATCCTTTGAAACGCTGCAAGGTATATCCTCGTCCCATGCGTTCCTCATCAGCCGTTAATTCTTCATCGGTCCAAGAATACTTAACTTGCGTACTCTTGCCCTTGCCCTTTTGCAGACGATATAAAGGAGGCAGTGCAATATAGATTTTGCCGCTTTCAATCATTGGCCGCATATAGCGGTAAAAGAAAGTTAACAGTAAAATCTGAATGTGCGCCCCATCGTCGTCGGCGTCAGTCATGATGATAACTTTATCGTAGTTGGAGTCTTCAACGTTAAATTCAGTACCAACTCCGGCACCAATGGTGTAGATCATCGTATTGATTTCTTCATTTTTGAAAATGTCCTGTAGTTTTGCCTTTTGGGTATTCAAAACTTTTCCACGTAATGGCAAAATCGCTTGGAATCTCCGGTCACGTCCTTGTTTAGCTGATCCGCCGGCTGAATCCCCTTCGACCAAAAAGAGTTCATTCTTCTTGGGATTACGGGACTGAGCAGGCGTCAGTTTACCAGAAAGGACTTCTTTTTTGCGTCGTTTTTTACCATTTCTGGTTTCGTTACGCGCTTTTTTTGCTGCTTCACGAGCATCCCGCGCACGTTGAGCCTTTTTCACTAGCTCCTGGGCCAGCTCACCATTTTCCATTAAATAGTAAGACATTTTTTCATAGACGATGGCATCAACGACGGACCGCGCCTGCGGCGTTCCCAGCTTGCCCTTTGTCTGGCCCTCGAACTCTAGCTGCTCTTCAGGAATCTTAACTGATAAAACTGCACTCAAACCTTCACGATAATCTGAGCCATCAATATTTTTATCTTTTTTACCCAGCAACCCCTGTTTTTTGGCATAGTCATTAAACGCACGGGTAAAACCGCTACGAGCACCTACTTCATGCGTACCACCATCGGCCGTTCGCACATTGTTAACAAATGAAACTAGGCTTTCCGAATAACTATCACTGTATTGACCACTGAATTCGACTTCAATTTCATCCTGCTTACCAGCGAAGTAAAACACATCGTTTAAGGTATCCTTACCTTCGTTTAAATAGGACACAAAGGACTCTATCCCATTGTCATATTTAAAGTCATCATGATGCCCAGGAACCCGTTCATCCGTTAAAACAAACCGAACGCCCTTCAATAAAAAGGCCGATTCTCGAATACGCTCCTGGATCGTTTCGTACTTATACCTGGTCGTCGAAAAAATAGTTTCATCGGGTTTAAAGGTAATTGTAGTTCCGGTCTTTTCTGTCGTCTTGCCGATGCGCTTTAAAGTGCCGATCGGGTGTCCGCCATCCTTAAATTCTTCTTCATAAAGAATGCCGTCACGAACAACTTTCACGTCCATATAGCTGGAAAGAGCATTGACCACTGAAGAACCTACTCCGTGCAAGCCACCTGAAGTTTTATAGTTTTGTTCAGTGAACTTACCGCCGGCATGTAAAACAGTTAGAATAACCTCGATAGTGGGTCTACCGGACTTATGCATTCCTGTCGGCATTCCACGACCAAAGTCGCGCACTGTCACACTGTTATCTTGATGGATCGCCACATCAATTTCTTGACCAAAACCAGCCATGGCTTCGTCAACAGAGTTGTCGACGATTTCATAGACCAATTGATTCAATCCATGAATGTCAGTAGATCCAATGTACATTCCAGGTCGCTTGCGTACCGCTTCCAAACCTTGCAGAATCTGGATCGACGAGTCATCATAAGAATTTGCTTTTTTATTTGCTTTTGCCAAGTAAACTCCTCCAGTTTAAATCATTTCGTCTTTTTAATCCTCAAATATAGCAATTTTTGATAAAATAGCTTTAGTAACTAAGGAAGTAGAACAACATGATCAATCTTAAATTAATTCTGGTATTTATTCTAGCATACTTAATCGGATCGTTCCCGACCGGTGTAATCATCGGAAAAATATTTTTTGCGGAAGATATTCGCAATTATGGCTCCGGCAATATCGGTACCACTAACTCTTTTCGGGTATTCGGTCCCTTTGCTGGTAGCGTTGTTTTGGTACTAGATGTTTTGAAAGGAACTTTAGGGACGGTTTTACCCCGTTTATTTCACATTACGGAACCAAAATATTTAATGTTGATTTCTGGCGGTTTTGCAATCTTAGGCCACACTTTTTCAATTTTTCTTAAATTTAAAGGTGGCAAGGCCGTTGCGACCAGTGCCGGCCTCTTTTTAGGCTATAACCTGAAATTTTTTGCAATTTGTGCCGCCATCTTTCTTCCTCTGCTATTTATTACCTCATATGTCAGTTTATCCAGTCTAATTGCCGTCGTCCTGATTTTTATAACAACCTTTTTCTTTCACGACCTCTTTCTCGAAGTGATTGTTGGCTGCATCATGGTTATTCTTTTTATCAGACACCGGAGCAACATTCACCGATTAATTCATCATGAAGAAAATATAATTCACTTTGGACTATGGTATTGGTACAAAAAAAGACATCATAAGTTATAAAAAATAAAGCTAGCCAGTAATTAAGTTGCTAGCTTTTATATTATAGCCGCTTAGAACTAATGTTCGCAAGTAGAAATTAATCAAGGGATCCCTTAATTTTCTGTTCAAAATTACAGCAAAAAGGCGCCAGGCTGCTTTAAGCAGCTTGACGTCTTTAGTTATTAAATCTTCTGATACTGCATAAGCATAAAAGACAAGATAAACATAGCATACGTCATTAATATAATGAAAAAACTGGCCGCTTTTCCAAGCAAATGGTCCTTAATCAAATTAATTGAAACAAAAAATGTCAAATTTTACTTTGACATTTCAAACATTCTATCTGAAAGCTAAATTAATTTAGCAAACCGCGGGACCAGTTAATCCTGATCATGAAAAGCCGTACTAAAGCCCGCATTGAAAGTTTCACCGACTGGTAAATGATTCATGCCAAACTTTTCTTCCAGCTTTTGATTAGTATCAGTGCGGTCTGCAATTCCCCACCACGGTTCGATACAAACAAAATCGGCCGTTTCTGGATATTGTGACCAAATGCCGACAAACGGTGCATCCCGTAGCCAAACATTCACGTGATAATCGCTAGTATCGGTCTTAAGCGAAACCTTATTATCATGGCCGCTTAATTGAAAAATTAAAGCATCATTTTTAAACAAATGATCGCTCAGCGTAATCAGGCTGTTGGTCGACGCTAATGATCGATTTGACCAGTCTAAATAAGCACCTTCAAGCGGGATACAAACCCTGGCAATCGATGGTTTGGTACTAAAATAAAAGTCCTCTTTTTTGATTTCTGAACTAGTGGGTACGTTGAATCCCGGGTGCCCACCGATTCCAAAAATCAGTTCATCATCTGATTTATTAGTCACACTGAAATTTTCTTCTAGCAAATTATTAAGTAAATTGTAATTTACCCGCAATTCAAACTTAAAGGGATAAACTGCTCTAGTTGCATCGTTATCTCTCAACAAAAAAGTAATGCTCTCTGCCGTATGCTGTTCAACTTCAAAGTCCAGATCACGTGCAAAACCATGCTGAGGCAAGTGGTAGATTTGCCCTCGATAAGTATATTCGTCATTCTTCAGCTTACCGACAATCGGAAATAAAATAGGCGCGTGCCGCTTCCATACCGTTGGATCAGCCTGCCAGATATATTCATACCCACTGTGCTGACTTTTTACGCTTTGAATTTCGGCACCCTTACCGGAAATGACGACTTTTAAAATACTGTTTTTAATAGTGTAATCCATGACTTCTCATCGCCTTTTTACAGAATAAACTTAGTTAAATCTTTATTGGTAATTATATCACTAAGCTTTTCATCAACGTACGCTTCAGTGACCGTGATTTCGCCCATTGACATGTCCGGACCTTCGTATAGAACATCTTCGAGCAATTTCTCTAAGATGGTTGATAGTCTTCTTGCTCCGATATTGTCGGTTCCTTGATTGACGTCATAAGCAATTTGCGCGATCCGGTCAACGGCTTCTTTGGTAAAAATCAACTTGACCCCGTCAGCTTTCATCAGCGCCACATATTGTTCTAGCAGCGAATCAGCCGGATCCTTCAAAATTTTGACAAAATCTTCAATGGTTAAAGCATTTAGTTCAACCCGAATTGGAAAACGACCTTGAAGTTCCGGAATAAGGTCGCTCGGCTTCGATTCCGAGAACGCACCGGCCGCAATAAATAAAATGTGATCTGTTGATACAGGACCATACTTGGTTTGAACAGTTGATCCTTCAACAATCGGCAAAATGTCACGTTGAACACCTTCACGCGAAACTTCCCCTGAGGTATTCTTGTTGCCAGCCGTTATTTTGTCGATTTCATCGATAAAAATAATGCCGTTATTAGCAGTTCGTTCAATGGCCTTTTGATAAATATTATCGTAATCCACTAACTTCTTGGATTCTTCTTGAATTAAAACTTCACGTGCATCCCGCACTGGTAAAGTCCGCTTGACCGTTTTCTTTGGTACCATGCCATTGAGCATTGAACTCATATCAATGCCCATTTGCCCCATCATGTCGTTCATCGGGTTCACTTTCGGTGCCTGCTCGACTTCAATCGTGACCTCGCGATCCTCTAGCAGCCCCTTATTAAGCTGTTCGGCAACTGACAAACGTTCATTACGAATTTCATCGGTTACTTCTTCTTGATCAGAATCAGTTTGATTATTTTGCCCATTTGCCATCAGCATTGACATCATTTCTTGAAGCTCCTGCATCTGGTTTTGCCGTTTTTCTTGTTTAATTCCCGGAACCAGTAACCGTACTAAAGTCTTATTAGCTTCAGTTGTCGCCTGCATGCGAACACGTTCAAACTGATCCTTTTCTTCCATTCTGACTGCTTCAGTGACAAGATCACGAACCATTGACTCAACGTCGCGGCCTACATAACCAACTTCGGTAAACTTAGTTGCTTCAACCTTTACAAAAGGAGCATTAACAATTAACGCTAGTCTTCTGGCAATTTCCGTCTTACCGACACCTGTCGGACCAGCCATCAATAAGTTCTTCGGTGTAATTGCTTCTTGCATTTTTTTCGGTAGCTGCATGCGCCGATACCGATTATACAAGGCTACAGCGACCGCCTTTTTAGCTTCGTCTTGGCCGATAATATATTTGTCCAATAAATTAACAATTTGCTTGGGTGTCTTTGTTTCCATGGCTCTGCTTCACCTGCTCTTAAAGTTCATCCGTATTTATTTGATCATCAGTAAAAATGTCGATGCCAGAAGCAATTTCAACTGCCTCATGAGCAATTTCTTTGGCCGACATGCCACTGGCATGCCTCGTCATTGCAATTGCCGCCGCCTGGGCAAAATTGCCACCTGAACCGATTGCAACAACATTCTCATCTGGTTCAAGAACTTCACCGTTGCCGGAAATAAGTAGCAAGTCTTTTTCATTAAATGCAATAAGCATTGCATCTAATTTTTGCAAAGTTGCATCTTTGCGCCAAGCTTGTGCCATTTCGACTGCACTACGGCGCAGGTCGCCACCAAAAGTCTCTAGTTTCCCTTCCAGCATTTCCTGTAAACTAACCGCATCAGCTACGCCACCGGCAAAACCAATTACCACTTGATCGTGGTAGATGCGCCGAATTTTCTTAGCGGTTGATTTTGCAATGACCTTTTCACCAAGCGTAACTTGTCCGTCACCAGCAATCGCTGTTTTTCCATTAAATTTGACTGAACAGATTGTTGTCATTACTTTGCCTCGTCTTTCTTATCATTCCGAGTAAAAAATTGCTCATAATTTTTTTGTAAATGGCTCATGGTAACATGAGTATAAATTTGAGTTGTTGATAAATTAATATGCCCCAACAGTTCTTGAACGCTTCGCAGGTCTGCCCCGTTATTTAGCATGGCGGTTGCAAATGAATGGCGCAATTCGTGGGGATGAACCTTACCACTAATTCCCGCCTGATTGAAAACCTTTTGCATGACGTACTCAATTCCGCGCGTGGTCAGCGGCTTGCCGTCTTTATTCAAAAAGACTACTTTGGAATCTGCACCAATTTTGAGCAGTTTTAGTCGCCCATTGTTCAAATAATTGTCCAGAGCAGCTTTACTTTGTTCATCAAAAGCGACATAGCGGTCCTTATTTCCCTTGCCGTGAACTAAAATCATTTTTAAATCCAGGTCAATTTGATCTAATTGGAGGCTGCTAACCTCGCTAACCCTCATTCCGGTTGTATAAAACAGCTGAAATAATGCCAGGTTGCGCATAGTCAGCGGATCACTGCCGTGTAAAGAATCAAAGACCTGCTTTAGTTCAGGCGCGTAAAAAAACTGTGGCAGCTTATGGTCTTTTGCCCGCAGTACAATCGTCTGCGTTGGATCTATTTTAACAATTTTTCGTCTAGTTAAAAAGCGATAAAATGATCTCAAACTCGACATTTTGCGGGACTGAGTTGAGCGCGCTAACTTCCGTTGAGCAAGATTCTGCAAATAAATTTCAACGTCACGTGTTTTGACCTCAGTCCAGCCATTAAAGCCCCCATTGTCCTGCCAAAACGACTTTGCCTCGAGCAAGTCAGTTTGGTAAGATGCAATCGTCTTGGGACTGTATTGCCGTTCATTTTGCAGATAGGACATGAAAAGTCTTAGTTCATCATCCATTTTCGCGGCTGCCATTTTAGTCAAGCTCTTCCTTGGCAAAGTCAGCGAGCCGTTCTAAACTGCGCTCACTAATTTTTTCATGACGTTCACGCTTATTGCGGATTTTTTTTCCTTCAAAACCAGGAATTAGAGCAAAGCTGGCATTCATGGGCTGAAAATGTTTAACACTGGTAGTTGTTACGTAATTCGCCATTGAGCCTAATGCCGTTACTTTTGGAAAAGCAACTGGCTCACTGCCTTGTGCTCTTTTCGCCGCATTAATTCCGGCAACTAGTCCGCTGCCCGCACTTTCAACGTATCCTTCTACGCCGGTCATTTGACCAGCGAAAAACAAGCCAGGTTGCTTCTTTGCTTCATAGCTGGCGGTTAAAACCTCGGGTGAAGCCATGTAAGTATTGCGGTGCATTTTGCCATAACGGATAAAACGTGCATTCGCTAAGCCGGGGATCAATGAAAATACTCTTTTTTGCTCGCCATACTTAAGGTGAGTTTGAAAACCAACGATATTGTACATTGAAGCGGCAGCATTGTCTTGACGCAGCTGAACAACCGCGTATGGTGTTTTTTCAGTATGAGGATCTTCTAAGCCCACCGGCTTTAAGGGACCGAATAACATTGTTTTTTCACCACGGGCCGCCATGACTTCGATTGGCATGCAGCCTTCGAAAACTTCGTCTTTTTCAAAGTCGTGCATTTCTGCTGTTTCTGCATTTACCAGTTCTTGTCTGAAATGCTCATATTCAGCTTCATTCATTGGACAATTTAGGTAAGCAGCATCCCCGCGGTCATAGCGTGACTTTTTGTAAACAATTTCCCGATCGATTGAGTCCGCCGCAATAATTGGTGCGGCCGCATCAAAGAAGTGCAGACTTTCCGTTCCGGAAAACTTTTGAATTTGTTCTGCTAGTTTGTCACTAGTCAATGGGCCTGTTGCAATGATTGTGATTCCGTCCTGCGGAATTTCCGTGATTTCTTCATCATGAAAAGTAATTTCGGGCAGCGAATGCAGTTTTTGGGTTACGTAAGCACTAAATTCGTCACGGTCAACAGCTAAAGCACCACCAGCAGGCACCTGGGTTTCGTCCGCAGCCTTTAGGATGAGCGAATCAAGCCGCCGCATCTCTTCTTTCAGTAAACCAACAGCATTTGAAAGCTGGTTTGACCGCATTGAATTTGTACAAACCAATTCGGCCAATTCACCCGTTTTATGCGCGGGGGTCATCTTAGTTGGACGCATTTCATACAAATCAACGTTAATGCCGCGTTTGGCCAATTGCCACGCCGCTTCGCTTCCAGCTAAGCCGCCACCGATAACAGTTACACTTTTGGACATTTTATTATTCCTTTACACAAATTAATTTACTTAATATAAAAAGAATATCATCAAATTACGTCAATTTGATGATATTTAGCTAATTTTAATTTTATTTTGTGGGCTCTTCTTCTTTTGCCTCTTCCTTATAGTCGCCATTCGGACAAAGAATCAGAGAGCCTTTTTTGTTCTTCTTTTCAACTAAGAAGTGGCCGTCATTAGGACAGTCTCGACCGATCGGCTTATCCCAGGACACAAAGTCACAGTCAGGATAGCGCGAACAGCCAAAGAATTTACGATTGCGCTTAGATTTTTTCTCAACCACATCGCCTTTACCGCATTTTGGACAAGTCACGCCAATCTTCTTCACGATCGCCTTGGTGTTGCGACAATCTGGGAAACGAGAACAGGCATAAAACTTCCCATACCGCCCCATTTTAATGACCATTGGCGCACCGCAAATATCACAGTTAAAGCCTGCAGGCTCATCTTTGATTTGCACTTTCTGAATATCAGTTTCTGCTTTATCAAGCTCTTTTTTGAACGGGTGGTAATATTCATCAATGACTTTTACCCAGTTCTTCTTGCCGGCTTCGACACTATCAAGATCAGTTTCAAGTTGCGCGGTAAAGTCAATGTTTACAATATCAGGGAAAAATTTCTCAATTAAATTATCAACGATTTCGCCCAATTCAGTTGGCACAATCGACTTGCCATCCAGCTTGACATAATACCGTCTTTGAATGGTATCAATCGTTGGCGCATACGTTGAAGGACGGCCTACACCGTTTTCTTCAAGCGTATGCACCAAGCTGGCTTCGGTATAACGCGCCGGCGGCAAAGTAAAGTGCTGCTTATTATCCGACTTCGCCATTTTAACTTCGTCGCCATCATTTAGTTCAGGCAATTCAACATTTTTTTCTTGTAAATTATCATATACCTTGGTAAAACCAGCAAACTTCATCTTTGACCCGGTTGTGCGGAAAATAACGCCATTTTGCTCAATATCGGCTCTCACCGTATCGTAGACAGCCGGTGTCATTTCGCTAGCCAAAAAACGGGACCAAATCAGTTTATATAAACGGTACTGCTCAGTTGTCAGCACATTTTTCAGTGATTCTGGGGTCCGGTAAATGCTAGTTGGTCTAATTGCTTCGTGGGCATCTTGCGCATCACCCTGGTTTTTGAAGTGTCTTGCCCCTTTAGCAGCATATTCTTTGCCGTACTCTTCATTTAAAAATTTCGAAGCTTCCGCTTGCGCAACGGGAGAAATTCGCTTTGAGTCGGTTCTCATATAGGTAATTAAACCCACGGTCCCCTGCTTGCCTAAACTAATCCCTTCATAAAGCTGCTGCGCAATGCTCATCGTTCTTCTGGTCCGGTAATTGAGTCGCTTGTTAGCTTCTTGCTGCAAAGTTGAAGTTGTAAACGGTGCGGCAGGTTGACGACGACGTTCGCGTTTTAAGACGTTGTTTACTTGAAACAGCTGTTTCTTGTCAATCTTGCTTAATACCGCTTGAACCGCATCATTATTGGGTAATTCTTGCTTTTTGCCGTCGACGCCCCAAAATGATGCTTTAAAAGTTTTCGTTTTCTTCTTAAATTCAGCGTCAATTGTCCAGTATTCTTCAGGCTTAAAGTTCTTGATTTCTTTTTCGCGATCAATTACCAGCTTGAGTGCAACCGACTGCACACGTCCGGCACTTAAACCTTTTTTCACCTTATCCCACAAAATTGGCGAGAGCGAATAACCCACAATCCGGTCGAGGATTCTGCGCGCTTGTTGCGCGTTGACAGTATCCATATCAATTGCCCGTGGGTTTTTGAAGCTATTTTTGACTGCATCTTTAGTTACTTCGTTAAAAGTAACCCGATTTTTCGCAGTATCGTCAAGATTTAAAACATGGGCAACATGCCAAGCAATTGCCTCACCTTCACGATCCGGGTCAGAAGCAAGATAAACATCTTTGGCTTTTTTAGCTTCTGCTTTGAGCTCTTTGATGGTATCGCCTTTACCGCGAATCGAAATGTATTTCGGTTGGTAATCATGTTCAAAGTCGATACCCATTTGCGATTTAGGCAAATCCCGAATATGCCCTTTCGAGGCAATTACGCGGTAATTGCGCCCTAAATACTTTTCAATGGTTTTCGCCTTCGCTGGCGACTCAACAATGACTAATGTTTTTTTGTTTGTCTTTGGCTTTGATTTAGTAGGCATCAAAAGCCTCCTCATTTAATTCTATTTTAAAAATACTAGTCTGAGAATAGAATACTTGCTAGTTAATTGTCAACACTTTCAGGTCAAAATTGGTAATCAACAATTGGCGTAGCCCCTGCTGCAATCAACTGATTGGGACCTGCAGAAAGTTCGCTGGTAATCGGCCCAGGAACAGCATACACGTTGCGATTTTCTTGCAGCGCCAAGTTGGCCGTAATTAATGAACCAGATTTTGCTTTGGCTTCAGTTACCAGCACATTCTCGGCAATTCCGGCCAAGATTCGATTTCTTTCGGGAAAACGAAAAGGTCGTGGCGGTGTGTCAGGAAGATACTCGCTTAAGAGCAAGCCTTGCTGGGCAATTACTTCTTGGACATGTTGATGATGCAACGGATAAAAGTGATTTAGGCCGTTGCCAATTACGGCAATAGTTTTGCCGTGACAATTAAGCGCAGCTTGATGAGCCATCCCGTCAACGCCCTGCGCCAAACCGCTTGCAATTACCCAATCGTTTTTAACCAGATTAGGAACAAGTCGCTCTAAGACTTGCTGGCTGTATGAAGTAGCTTGACGCGACCCCACAATTGTAAATATTTTTCGCTGCAGCAAGCTAAGGTCGCCTTGCGCAAATAAAATTAGTGGCGGTCGGTATATTTGACGTAACTGTTCGGGATAAACTCGATCAAAAAAGCTGATAATCTGACATTGCTTACTAATTCTTTGCAGCATTTTTGCGGCTTCGGGATCATTATAAGCAGTCACGGCGATTTTGATTAAATTGCTAGGCAAATCCATTCTCTTGATCATCTGAATGCTAACTTCTGCAGCATCTAGCTGACTAGCAATTTGTAACATCTTAACATAACCAATTCCTTTTTGTAATTTCAAACGCAAAAGAAAATTTGTTCTTTCCATAAAAAAAGCCCCCCTGTTTACAAATACGTAAACAGGGAAGAATTCTTCTATTTAAAAAAATCACTGACTGGAGCGAATGTTTTACGGTGAATTGGCGTTGGCCCAAACTGCTTAAGCGCGGCAATATGCTCTTTTGTGCCGTAACCAGCATTCAATTCGAAATGGTATTCAGGATAAAGCCGCGCATAGTCGGCCATTAAGTCATCCCGAAAAACCTTAGCTATAATTGAAGCAGCGGCAATTGAATTTGATTTGGCATCCCCTTTGATCAGCTCGACTTGTGGCAGGTCAACTGGCACATCCATTGCGTCAACAAGTAAAGCATCAGGGCGTACATCAAGATTGTTAACCGCCTGGGCCATCGCTACCCGGTCGGCCTCATAAATATTAATCTGGTCAATTACTTCGGGTCCTTTAACGCCAATAGCAACACTAACCGCCTGCTCAATAATTTGCGGATAAAGTTGGCGCCGTTTTTGCATGCTTAATTTTTTGGAATCATTAACTTCAATTAAATCGAAATCTTCATCAATGATCACGGCTGCAGTGACAACCGGCCCAGCCAAGGGCCCGCGCCCAACTTCATCTACACCGGCAACGGTCTGTCCTTTTGCCCAAAAGGAACGTTCATAATCAAAACGGCGCTCAAACGCAGCCTTTTTTTGCGCCATTTTTGCTTGGCGCTTTTGATAGCTGGCCAGCAGCTTTTGGACACCTGCTCTTGGGTCAGCAGCAAGATTCGTTAATTCCGCTGCGGATACTGTTGTGGTTGCAAGCAATTCTTTGATTTCATTAATGGTCATGGGCGATCTAACGTAATCCTTCCTACTTTTCCCTTGCGTAAACGCTGCAGCATGTATAGTGAAAAACGATCGTAATCATCGCGCATGCCGTATTCTTCAGTTAAAGCCAAGAGTAAGTCCGTATCATTGATTAGGTTGATTTGTTCTTTACTGGTCCTAGCGAACTTGGCTAGATCACTCAAATAATGGTCACGCAGATTAGCAATTAAAAATAATGCAACATCATCTGCACTGAAAATACTGTCTTTAATTGCACCAAAAATCGCCAATTTATAACCAACGGCATGATCTTCAAACTTAGGCCAAAGTATGCCGGGAGTGTCTAAAATCTGAATACTATATGGAGTCTTAAGCCATGTTTGACCTTTAGTCACCCCTGGCTTATTACCCACTGCAGCCACATTACGACCTACTAAGCGGTTAATGATTGTCGACTTCCCGCAGTTAGGAACACCTGCGACGGCAATTCTGATTACAGGATTAGTCGCTCCTTTGGCCTGCAGCTTTTCAATCTTATTAGCAGCTGCTTTTTTAATCATGCGCACCAATACTTGCATATTAGTATTATGAAGCGAGTCAAGTGCCATAACTACCTTGCCTTTACCGCCTAATTTTTTTTGCCATTTTTTGGTCATCACAGGGTCAGCAAGATCAGCTTTATTAAGAATAATTAGGTGTGGCTTTTCGCCGACCAGTTTTTCAATCACTGGATTTCTTGATGATTCTGGAATTCTGGCGTCCAGCACTTCGACAAAAACATCAATCAATCCCATCTTATCTTCAAGCTGATTGCGAGCTTTATTCATATGACCGGGATACCATTGAATTTGGGCCATTGTTTTTACCTTTTCTATAACTAAAAAGGCTCAACTAACTGAGCCTTCATTAATACATCATCTTATCGTGATACATTTGATATGCTTGATCAAAAATACTCATACTTGGCAAATAACCGGCATTGAGCTCAAGGTATTCCGATAACTTTTCATAATCTTGCTCTTGCTTTGGAAACGTCTGATCGTTCTGGGCGTTATTAGCGAAACGAACAATCTCATCGTCTGAATCTGCATCCCGCAACGTCATTAAGTAGCGGTAAAAACTTTCTCGATATGCCATTGCCTACTCCGTATAATACAAGATTGCATAAGCATCCATCCCGGCATGGGTGGCAATAATAGGACTAGTTTCCCGCACTAAGACATCGATTTTTGAATTGATGTCTTTAATTTTTTGGGCAAAATCCAATAACTTTTTTGGTACGCCACCAAGAGAAACATAGGAGATGCCCACTTCTTTGATTTTTTCCTTATTAGCTTCGATTTCATCCAAAACGCGTTGATCAAAGGCCAGCGAGAACTTCTTGCCTCTGCCTTTTTTGGCAACTTTTAATTCACCATTCGGCATTTGCAGTTCGATGCGAATATTCAGCATATTCGCAATTTTACCGGAAATTGGACCTAGACGTCCGCCCTTGATTACATTCTCTAGATTCACCACCATTAAGCGTAAGCGTTGTGTTTTCTTAATGTTCTCAAGGTGTTGTAAAATCTCAGCAACCGTCTTACCTTTTGACACATCACGAGCGGCTGCAATTGCTTGTAAGCCTTCAGCACGGTCCGTCAATTCTGAGTCAACTATATGAACTAATTCTGTTTTTTCTGCCAATTTGACTGCTTGTCTAGCAGCATCAATTGTACCGCTTAGGACCTTAGCCAAGAAGATACCAATTACCTCACTACCATCAGCGGTTAGGTCATTGATAGTATCGACCAAGCGGCCGATTGATGGTTGACTGGTTTTGGGCAGTTCGTCTGACTGGCTCATTTTTTCAACAAATTCTTGCCGTGTAATTTCCACACCATCAAGGTATGTTTGGCCACCAACCGTTACTGATAACGGTACCACCGTGATATGATATTTTTCAATTTCTTCTGGCGTTAATTGTGCAGAAGAATCGGTCAAAATTTTTATTTCTGACAACCTACTCGACCTCAATTCTGAATTGCTGTTCACATTGTATGATAGAATGTGAATTGTATCAAATATAAATTATTATAACAAAAAATTATAACAAAAAAAGAAAGCGAATATCCTTTTTTCATAATGAAATTAAAAGAACTTTGGCAGGAGCCACCCAGACGGACCAAAAGATACTATATTATCGATAATACTCTAAGTGCGATCACTCATGGCTTTGGGTTTTGTCTCGCAATTATTGGCATGATCTTTTTGATCATCAAGGCCCTCTCCACTCATAATCAACTCCGTTTGATTACCTTTATTATTTATGGAGTCTGTTTATTAATTCTATATTTTTTTTCGACGCTTTTTCATAGTCTGATTTTTACCAAAGCCAAACACGTTTTTCAAATTTTGGATCATTCCTCAATTTACATTCTAATTGCAGGTTCTTACACTCCATTTGCGTTAGTCGCAATCGGCGGCAAATGGGGTTGGTTTTTGTTTGTCCTGATTTGGTTGGTAGCAATTTTTGGTATTGCTTATTATATTTTTAACCGCGGCAAGCATGTCTTGTTAGATACGTTTCTTTACGTTGCCATGGGCTGGCTAGTAATCCTTGCCGGCAAATACTTATACGTTCGCTTAAGTCCCACCGGCTTTTGGCTCCTAGTCGGCGGTGGCATTGCCTACACTGTTGGTGCTTTATTATACAC
This sequence comes from uncultured Lactobacillus sp., assembly GCA_945281075.1. Classification (GTDB taxonomy): domain Bacteria; phylum Bacillota; class Bacilli; order Lactobacillales; family Lactobacillaceae; genus Lactobacillus. The sequence continues at coordinate 19,739 of CALYQE010000015.1, forward strand.
ACTTAAACGCATTCCATATATTCATGTTATCTGGCATTGGTTTGTGATTTTGGGTTCCGCCCTGATGTACTTTTCCGTTTTGTTTTACGTTTAATTACTTGATAAAAGCATTAATTGCTTCCGCATTATTTTCCAGTTCGCCAGCAATTACTTTTTGCTTAATCTGAACCAATAATTGGCCTAACTTTGGTCCCGGCTTGATGCCAGCCGCAATCAAAAAGCGCCCATCAACTGCTAGTTCAGCTGATGATTTAATCGGCAAGGCTACATAGCGATCGACTAAAGCCTCTGAATTAACCGGCTGGCCTAAAATCTGCGCAACGTCAATCGTATTTAGCAGCGTTTCTTTGCCGGCTTGAAATAGTTCGTAATCCGTTGGACTACGGTCAGAAAGCAGATCGAAAAGTTCCACAATTTTTTCTACTTTACCTGTCATGATGTTCGAATTCTTCCAATCATGCATAAACTTAGCAATTTGATCGTTAGGCAATTTGAGCAAGATAATAATCACCGCCCATAAACTCGATTCCATATTGGGTTCAAACTTTAATTGCGGGTAAACGGCTAACAGTTCGCTTTTACCTTTAAAATGGGGCACGCCCTCGCTTAGCTTGGTATCCAGAAAGACTTGGAAGGCTCGTCTGGAGTTAGGGCCCGTTCCCATTTTGACAAATTCATCACGGATGCGCTCAATCGAAATTTTGGGCAAAAGATCGTGCAATTCTTCAATAGCCGCTTTAGTTTGCTCATCCAGATCAAACTGCAACTGGCTCATAAAACGAACCGCCCGCATCATTCTCAAAGCGTCTTCATGGAAACGCTCAAGGGGATCGCCAACGGCTTTAATGAGCTTAGACTGCAGATCGCCTAAACCATTAAACAAATCAACGATTGAACCCTGGGTGTCCATTGCTAAAGCGTTGACAGTGAAGTCTCGGCGCTTTAAGTCTTCTTTTAAACTTCTGACAAAGGTAACATGATCAGGCCGTCTAAAATCCTGATAGCCTGATTCGGTTCGAAAAGTAGTGATTTCATAGCTTTCGCAATGATCAAGCACCGTTACCGTACCGTGTTTGATTCCGGTATCGATTGTTTTTGGAAAAAGCTGCTTAACCTCTTCAGGATAGGCACTACTTGCAATGTCAATATCGTGAATGTGCCGTTTTAACAGCAAATCACGAATTGAGCCCCCAACAAAATATGCTTCATACCCGGCATCACTGAGCTTTTCAAGGATCGGGATTGCCGATTGGAAAATCGGCGGTAAATCTTGTATTTTTTTCATTTTGATAATCAACTCATTTGTTTATTGTTTTTGATAAAAAGTATGTTAAGTTAAGAACGTTAAAAAATTCCAGAAATAGAAAGAAAAATAATCAATATGCAAAAATTTACTAAAAGAAACCTACTTGACCTCTTAATGATCATGCTGGGATGCGCTATCTACGGCTTAAGCTTAGATATGATCTCCGCCCCGAATCAATTAACTGACGGCGGCATTAGTGGGATCTCTCTTTTAATTAAACACTTTTGGGGTGTTAACATGGGCCTGTCATCACTTTTGTTAAATATCCCCTTAATCATTCTTGGTTACCGTTTTATGGGAAAGCGACTATTGGCCTATACAATTTGGGGAACACTTTGGATATCCTTTTTCTTGTGGTTCTGGCGCTTAATACCTATTATATATCAATTAAACTTGGAACACGACCTCTTCTTGTCAGCTATTTTGGCCGGAACCCTTTCCGGTATTGGCCTTGGTTTAGTGTTCAGATTTAACGGTACCTCAGGTGGAACGGATATTATTGCCCGCATCTGTCAATTAAAATACGGCATGTCCTCAGGTAAAGTGCTCTTGTTTTGTGATGCCATCATTTTATTGGTTTCACTTTCATATTTAGACATCAAGCACATCATGTATACTTTGGTAGCCGCCTTTATTCTCTCGCGGGTAATGGATACCGTACAGCAAGGAGCCTCTTCAGCTAGGGGCCTGCTGATCATTTCAGATAAATATCAACAAATTGCCAAAATGATTGATCTAAAGCTTGACCGCGGCTTCACTTACTTTGAGGCCCGAGGCGGTTACAGCCAAGTTAATCGCCCAGTAATTTATTTGGTTGTTTCTCCTCGCGAAATTCCCGCTGTTAAAGAATTAATCGAAGCAGAAGATCCCAAAGCTTTTGTCAGCGTGATTGAAGTTCATGAGGCCTTAGGTGAAGGCTTTACCTATAAGCAAAAACACAAACACTTGATTATTCGCAAATAAAAAAATCGCATTTCAATGAAGCTAACCCCTAAAACTGGACGTTAGTTTTATATCATTTTACTTAAGGC
>CALYQE010000016.1 GCA_945281075.1 uncultured Lactobacillus sp.
AATGTTCTGATGCTTTGCTTAGAACTGATCAGTATAAAGTCACTTCTATCTTATATAGATAAGGGAAAATATGATGAGGATATTAGTTGCAACACATGGAAATATGGCAAAGGGAATTTGCAGCAGTTATGAGATGCTCGCAGGTTCAAATGATAAAATCGATTACTTAACGCTGTCTCAAGATGACACGGGGCAGTTTAAGCAAAAACTTGCTCAAAAAATTGAACATGAACCAGATGATTTGTTAATCCTTTGTGATATTAAGGGCGGTTCCCCTTACAATGAGTGTTTTGCAAAGTATTTAGAAAATCCTCAAAAAATCAGAGTTGTGTCAGGCCTTAATCTGCCAATGCTGCTTGAAGTAGGCTTATCTCTAATTGGTGAACCAAGCTTAGATCAAATCACAGATTTAGCTGAAAAATCGGGAAAAAATGGAGTTTGTGTAGCTGAAGACTCAGCAAGTTCCGATCAAGATATTGAATTTTAGCTAGAGGAAGGTGTTTCTCTATGGCAATAACATTAGCTAGAGTAGATGACCGGGTGATTCACGGACAGACTACTACGAGATGGTCAAAGGAAAGACCAATAGATGGATTTTTGGTTGTGGGTGATAAAATCATTCACGATAAACTAAGGACAAAAGTTTTGAAGGCAGCAGCGGGTGACTTGAAAGTCGGTATATTCAGCGATGATAAAGGTCCTGAAATAGTTAAGAAGGGGATGCAGTCAAAGAAAAACTTTTTCTTAATTTCAAATTCGCCGCAGACGTTTGCTAAATTGCTTAAAATGGGGGCAGACTGGGGCAAAGAGCTAAACGTTGGCCCAATGAATACCCGTGAAGGTTCTATCGTAGTCGAACGAACTTTGGCCCTTGACGATAAGGACTATGAGGCGTTTGAATACATGTACAATCAGGGCATAAATAATTGATTCCTGATGAAAAAAAGAAAACATGGCCTGAAGTTAAAAAGCACTATAACGAGTTGAAAACCAAGGAGGCATAAGATGAACGGAGCTCTTTTTTGGCAAGCTGTACTAGTAGAAATTCTTGGATATCTTGGTGCAGTTGACAGCATAGTTATGGGAGGTGTGGCCTACGGTTTTTACATTTTAGGTCGCCCGCTTGTCGCTGGTTTAATGTGTGGTTTAATCTTTGGCGATGTTAAGGCAGGAGTGTTATGTGGACTGGCTGTCCAGGGTGTCTTCATTGCAACTATGCATACAGGTGGAACTTCAAGTACAGAAATTACTTATGCATCTTATGGTGGCATTGGCCTTGCGATGGCAACAACCAAAGACCCTGCAATTGCTGTTACGCTGGCAATTTTTATTGGTCAAACGTTTGGTCTAATTTTCTATAATTTGCGGATGGCAGGATTTTCATACTTTAATCATAGAGCGGACCATGATATAGACAGATTTGATAAACATGCTTTGATTATGGATCAAGTTGTATGGCCACAAATTGTTACTTTTTTAGTACGTGCAGTACCAATTTGGGCTGCAATCTATTTTGGCCGCAGTGCTGTAGAAGCTCTATTAAAAGTAATACCGACGGAAATTACTAGCATTATTACTGTTTTGGGTGGCTTACTGCCTGCTCTTGGTATTGCGATGCTGATGAATATGCTAATTAAAAATAAATTGCAGCTGATTTATTTTTTATTTGGTTTTGCAATGGTGGTTTTCGCACAAATGAGCACTATTGGATTGGTATTCATTGCTGTTTTGATTGCCTATCTTGTATACCAAATTTCTGCTAAAAGCAACAGCGACAAAAATAGCGCTACTCCGACAGAAAGTGCTGTTCAAAATGATGATGAATATCAAGATGCAGACTTATTCTAAGGAGAGATAAAATGGCTAATAATGAAGAAATCGCAAAGCAAAAAAGCAAAACTACCAACTCGAAACGTTTAACTAAAAAAGAATTACGTTCAATTTTTTTAAGATACATGTTTCTACCTGAATCTGCAATGAGCTATGAAAAAATGCACGGCGCAGCATGGGCAGTTTCATATATGCCATTAGGAAATAAGTATTATAAAAATGATGATGATGCATATCGGCGACTGCTTAAACGACACTCCCCTTTTTATAATACTGAGCCGCAGACAGGCCAATTAGTAAATGGTATTGTTGCATCATTGGAAGAACAGATTGGTATGGGTAACACTAATATCAGTGAGGAAATGCCAGTTGATGTCAAGGCCTCTTTAATGGGACCTTTAGCCGGTATTGGCGATTCACTGGTGCAGGGGATTCTAATTCCAACGCTCTTATCGATTGCTATGGGTCTTTCAAAGGGAGGGAACCCACTAGGTCCTTTATTTTATATCGTAAGTTATGCAATTATCACTACTATTGTTGAAATTGTTAGTTTTAAAGGTGGCTATCGCTTAGGGGTATCGGCAGTAGATAAGATAGTTGGCGAAAGTGCTAAACGTTTAACCAATATGTTTACGGTTTTGGGAACAATTGTTATCGGTGGCCTAGCTGCCTCTACGATTGCTCTGAAAACAACAGTCAAAATACCATTTGGTTCTCAAACTAAGCCACTTGAAACAATAATTGATGGCTTCTTTCCTGGATTGCTGCCATTAATTGCAGTATTATTCACATTTTGGCTGATCTCATCAAAAAGGATGAGTGCAAACAAAGTGATTTTAGTTTTAACTCTTGTTGCAACTGTTGGCGTATTGATCAAATTTTTGTAATTCTAATTATTGTGGAAAATTTTTTTAAAAAAGTGCTTCTAATAATCATAAATCTGTTTTAGAAGCACTTTTGTGTACACTTTAATTTATTTAAGATAAACGGTGTTTACAAAAATGTCCTGATTGAATTTATAATCTTTTTTATCAATTACTACTATGCAGGCTCAGCTCAAGAACATAGAGTACCTTTAATTGAAACTCGTCTGATTTCATCCTAACTATGAAAGTGATTTATTTATAGGAGAAAAAAGATGCATATTATTCCTAAGGTTACAAAAGTCAGAATAATACCGATTGCCGGATATGACAGCCCAACGTTGACTTTAAGTAGATGTCATTATCCGTTTTTTACCAGAAATATTGTCATTATTGAAGATAACAGTTGAAATATGTGATTCATGCTGAAGCAGGCTTTTCCGGTCGAGAAGTCTTGAGTAATTTTAGAAATGCCACTAATATGTCTGTTGCAACCAATATAATATCAGTTAATTGGAAGCAACTTTATCCTACTCTGCAGATGAAAGTAGTTGATATCGTTCTGGTCGATTCACATTTTTGGGGAATTGAGGGAACTTTGCGAGTTGCAGCTATTTTAAATGACTGGCGCCTTACTTGAGGATCGCACGCAAATAACCATTTTGATATCACGCTTGCCCTTTATGTTCAGGTAGCTGCTGAAGCATCAACGATAACTCCTATTAATACGCACTTTATTTGGCAAGACGGTCGGCAGCTTTGCGATGATGCCCTGGAAATTAAAGCAGGCCAGAATTCCTGACCGTCCCGGGTTAGGTATTAATATTAATGAAGATAAACTCACAAAAGCGCACGAACTATACGAAAAACTAAGTTTTAAGTGCCGAGACGATACACGTGCAATGCAGTATCTAAAAAGAACTGGAAATTTGATCCTGACCGTCCGGTATTTGTACGTTAACTTAGAATAAAAAGGTCAAAAAATGTGATGCTGATTATTTTTTAAAGTCTGCATCACATTTTATTTTTTTAACCAAAAACTGTTTTTTTAATATGAGCCTTTGACGTGGAAGTCTTTGGAAACATTATCTTTATTGTACCAGGTAATGCTCTTAAGTAAGTTCCGCTTTTTGATGACGTCCCAGTCAACTCGGAATGCTTGCCCTGGAATATCAGGCAGGTAAAAACGACCCTCCTTGATTTCACACTTAGTCTTTAACAGTTGGCCCATTGGTCCAACCATTGGTTCATGAAATTCAAGCAATTGATCTTCGTCGTACAAGGCACCTAAGCTTGCGTTTATCCAAGTCATACCGCCAGAAACAAATCTCAAGCCATGTTCCTTGCAGTATAGTGATGTCTTGTAGTTTTCCCACATGCTAGGCGTTCTGCCAATATATGGATCAAGTATCTGTACGCCATGTTCCGCATAGCCAACTTGTGCATAATAATTTCGCATTGATTCACCATAACAAATTTGCATTGAACAGTTATTAACAACTTCTTGAATTTCATCCATATGCTGTGAATTAATTGGCTCTTCAAACCAGTCAATATCGTATGGTTCTGCCATCTTAGCAAATTTGATTGCATCATCTTTATTCCAAACCTGATTAGCATCAATGGCAATTTTAATATCTGAACCGACAGCTGCACGAACTTTCTTAAGTCTGCGAATGTCGCGCTCCATGTTATGTCCCCAGTCACTGCCGACTTTAAATTTAATAGTAGTAAAACCTTCTTCAACAAATCGAGTCATATCACTAACTAATAATTCATCATCAGCAAGTAAAGAACCCCCACCTTTATATGCAGATGCCCAATTTTTTTTGGCACCTAAAAATTTATAAAGAGGCAGGTTTTTTCTAGTAGCCATGATACACAGCATTAACAGATCGAATTGTCCCAAGTCTGTAATTTGTGGAGAGTTAAAGCCAAAGTTTCTTAGTTTCCAATAGATAAAATTGTACCAGTCTTTATAACTTTTAGTTTCACCAGTTAAGATCAATGGAAAAATATTGTCAATCATGCCATGCGAAGTAAATGTTCCTGCATGGTTGCCATCAGTATCATAAAGTTCTACCCAACATTGTAATGGAATTGCACCACCAAAGCCTCCAGTAGCATCCCGCCATGGATGATCAACTGGTACTGAACTCAAATCGTAAACAACTGCTTTAGAAAATGACAGTTGCTCATCTTTATCAAAATCCCAAACCATAAGATAACCTCCTAGAAAGTTAATTGTGTCTTTTTTAACAAGTTCATCTTAACAAGATTTTTAATTAAAGAAAACGGATTCAAATAAAATACGAAATGAATACTGAATGGATCCAAGTATAGAGATAAAATATAATTAAGTTAGATAATAAGTTTGAGGAGGGATAAAATTGTCTCTTTTAAAAGAACAGATATATCAAGAAATTAAACAAAGGATCATTACTTGCAAATTAGAACCGGGATCATTTATTAAAGAAACCGATTTTGAAAAAGACTTAAGCGTAAGTCGAACACCTTTACGTGAAGCATTTAACAAGCTGGAGGAAGAAGGCCTGCTTAAGGTGATACCTAAAAAGGGCGTTCAGGTTAAGAGCCTCTCTTTAATGAGCATTGCACATACTTATGAAGCCAGATTGCTTCTAGAACCCTTTATTTTAACCAATTATTGGGACATAATTGACATTGAAAAAATGCGAGAAATCAAATTAAAATCGCTTGATCTAATAGAAAATAAGGAACCTCGAGTGAGTGATCAATACATTCGGGCTTTTTTTAGCTTGGATAATCAATTTCACCGTTTAATAGGTAATTCTTGTAATAATGAGTATTTAAACAAGACGCTAACAGAAGTTGATGACGAAGTGCAGCGGGTAAGAATGCAGCTAGGGCAGAACTCGCGCTATCTGGAATCTGCCAGGGAGCATATTGCAGTCATTGATGCAATTCAAGGTAATGATAAGGAAGGCGCAGTCGCAGCTTTAGCTAAACATATTAAAAATTCACAGAATGTGGCTTTAACGAGTATTTCCCACCAAGACATTGACTATAAAGTTTTTTAGAATGATGAACTTTTTGGACAACTCATGAAAAAAATGTGAGTATATATGAAAACGCTCTTAAGTTAAACTTAAGCTAAACGTAGAATACGAGAATAGTACAGGGGGGTTAACAAATGCATAAAATTGCAATTATTGGTTTAGGTCACGTTGGAGCTACGGTCGCCTACACTTTATTTACTCATGGCACTGCGGGAGAACTGCTTTTGTTTGATCGTAAAAAAGAAAAAGTTGAAGCTGAGTACCGCGATTTACATGATGCAATGGCGAGAGATCACTTTACTGTCACGGTTAAAAAGGCAGATTGGAATAGTGAGACTGACTGGTCAAAATTAAGAGACTTTGATTTAATCGTTTCGGCCTTTGGCGATATTGGTGCTACGGCAAAAACTGGTAGTCGCCAAGCCGAACTTGAAGAAAATACTGCTGGGGTGCGGGAAATTGGGACAAAAATCAAAAACTCTGGGTTTAATGGAATTTTACTTAACATTACCAATCCATGCGATGTTATCGTAAATTTATACGCCAAGTATACCGGCCTGCCGAAAAAGCATGTTTTTGGCACAGGGACGTTCCTTGATACTTCAAGAATGAAACGCTTTGTTGCCGAGAAACTTGATATTGATCCACACAATGTTCATGGCTATGTTATTGCAGAACATGGAGCTGAACAATTTACCGCTTGGTCGACGGTTTTTGTGGCTGGCAAAGGTGCGGATGAATACTTCACTAAAGAGGAACAAGAACAGTTGAGCGCTGAACCAAATCACAATTCTAAAGTTGTTTCAAAAGGCAAGGGCTACACTAATTGGGCCATAGCTTCAACTGCCTGGCGTCTAATTGAAGATATTTTTAGTAATGCTCATGCAGTTGTTCCAGTCTCAAATTATGATGCTGAAAATGATCTTTACCTGAGTTGGCCAGTGGTTTTAGGATCAGATGGTATCTTAAAGCGCTGTGAGTTGAATTTGAACGACGAAGAAAATAAGAAATATCAAAAAGCGGTTAATGCCGTAAGGAATCGAATTGCCAAAACTAGTCAGTTCTAACTAGCAAGTGAAGGAAAAGCTTGCTTTTTCTTTTAATAATATTTGTGAAAAAAATAACTATATCGAAGAGAAAAATGAAAATTACAGGAGTGAAAACATATCAATTAAGATATGAATATTGTGCTGATTGCAGTTTTAGTGATGCAATGGGGACAAATCCAGCAAGGCAAGCATTATTAGTGAAGATAGAAACAAATACGGACCTGTACGGAATTGGAGAAGCATGGAGCTATGGTAGTCCAACAAACATTCAAAGTGCAATCATCAAGCAACAGCTTGAACCAATTTTGGTAAATCAGGACCCAACAAACATTGAGCAGCTTTACCAAACAATGTACTGGCGAACAATTGCCCACGGCAGAAGAGGGCTTATTGAAGGAGCAATAAGTGGTGTCGATATTGCCTTATGGGATTTGTTCGGCAAAATTTGCAATATGCCAGTGCATAAGCTATTGGGTGGACAAACCAATAAGGTGTCTTCGTATGCCTCAGGGGGCTTTTACTTTCATTCGAAAGAATATAATTTGGCTAGTGAAATTAAAAATTGGGTAAAGCTGGGCTACAAAACTTTTAAAATTAAAATTGGTCGAGTCCACCACGTTGATGGCAACCCGTGTAAGTATTCTGCAGATCAAACGGGTAGTGTTACTCTCAGTGAAGACATTGAACGAATAGCCCTTTTGAGAGAAATAGTCGGGCCAAACAATATAATAATCGTTGATGCTAATTCTGCGTGGACACCAGAAATATTCAATTTAGTTATTGGAAAGCTAAAAGCAATTGGACTTAATTGCATAGAAGAGCCATATCCTTTTGAGAATATTGAAGGATATGAAAAACTGCATGAAGTATTCCCAGAAGTTGCAATTATGGGTTTTGAAGGGGAGCAAAATATTTTTAATTTTGCCAAAATTACTGAAAGTCACTACTTGGATATTTTGGAACCAGATATTGGCTGGTGTGGAGGTTTCACCGCTACTAAGAAAATAGCCGCTGAAGCAGAGGCACATTATAAGCGCGTATCGATGCATTCTTTTGGTTCGGCTGTCCATTTTGCGGCAAGTTTGCAAATGGCAGCAGCAATCCCTAACGCATATTCAGTTGAAGATGAGGTTAATTTTAATCCGCTAAGGACAGACCTCCTGAAAAAGCCTTTCGTCAAAGATAAAGAAATGAACTACCTTTTACCAGAGGACAAGCCTGGATTGGGCATTGAATTGGATTGGAATAAAGTTAAAAAGTACGAAATGAAGGGATAAAATTATGACAATGTATGTAGTAAGCATAGTTGTAGCAATTGGGCTTTTGGTTTTTTTGATTTTTAAAGGCGTTAATATGATCCCTGCTTCATTGATAGCATCTCTAGCTGCAATTTTGCTTAGCGGAATAGACCTATGGAAGGGTCTTTTGCAGGGCTATGGTCTGACCATGGGCAATTATGTTAAAAACTTCTTTTTGATTTTCTTTTTGTCTGCCTTGTTTGGTGCAATTATGTCTGATAGCGGGGCAGCATCAAAAATTGCTTCAACCTTAGTTGATAAAATTGGTGAAAATAGCGTAATTCTAGTCTTGTTAGTAGTCACTCTAATCCTTTCATACGGTGGGATCATGACATACCTTGTTGCTTTTACATTATATCCAATTGCCGTGATTTTATTTAAAGAGGCTGATATACCGATCAAGCTTTTTCCAGCGACCATTTTAGGAATAGCGGCAACAATTTGTATGACGACTTTACCTGGTAGTCCACAAATTCAGAACATTATGCCTACGCAGTATTTTCACACTAATATTTATGCCGGACCAGTTATTGGAGTTGTTTGTGGAATCTACGTTTTCATAGCAAACTATATTTATTTAAAGCATTCAAAGAATAAGTGCAAGAAAAACGGCGAACACTTTATTGCCTTAGATCCAACGGCTGGAACAAAAGTCAGGGACGATAAAATGAACTTCTGGGTAGCTATCCTGCCGATCGTTGTTATGCTTGGTATGATTTTTATTCTAAAAAACAAGGTGGATGCCAACTTTTCAGTCGTCATAGCTATGTTTACTGCTAATGTACTGGCACTCATTCTTTTTTACAGACAGCTAGGCAATCGTATTAGCAAAACGATCGAAACCGGAACGCACAATGGAATTAATGCTTTGATGACCACGTCTGCTGTTGTGGCTTTTGGCGGCGTGGCCACAATGTCGTCACAATTTACTAATATCGTCAAGACGATATCCAATAGTCACTCGAATATTTACATAATATCAATGCTAGTGGTAAGTATAGCATCGGGAATTTCTGGTTCGGCTAGTGGCGGGATTGGGATCTGGCTCAATTCATTTGGCTTGCAATTGACAACAATGAATCTTAATTTTGGTGCATTGCATAGACTTGCAGTAATGTCATCAGGGTGGACAGGCTGCTCGCCATTTTCGAGTGGGCCTGTCGTTGCCAGTTCTATTGCCCATGTGAAGCTCAAGGATTCCTACCCCTATATTTTCGTAACTTGCGTAATTAATCCGTTTATTGCTATGGTGATTGGTTATTTCATGTTTAGCATTGGCATTGTGTAACGTAAACACAACGGTAGCAATATTTAAATGTAAGAAAAACAGTCTCAATCTTACAGAGGCTGTTTTTGTATTATTTTATAATTATGCTTTTTGAGCTTATCCTTTAAAGACAGATGGGTTTATAGGAAATTGAGGCATCTTGCCGTTAGCAAAGTCGATGATCGCCTGAGCTGCACCAAGACCGACTGCTTCACTTGCTTCATAGGTCGTTCCAGCCATATGCGGTGTGAGAATAAGATTTTTGGCAGTAAACAGTGGATTACTTGGTTCAGGTGGTTCTGGATTAAAAGAATCAATGGCGGCCCCAGCAATTATACCGTCATTTAAAGCATTAGCCAAATCCGTTTCGTTAATGATGCCGCCGCGTGCAGAATTGATGATGATGGCACTATTTTTCATCATCTTCATTTGCTTATCAGTAATCATATTCTTAGTCTCATCGGTTAATGGCATGTTGATTGATAAAAAGTCAGCTTCAGGATAGACTTGTTCAAGTTTTGCATATAGTGGCCATTTGACCTCGTCTTGCTTTAAGTAAGGATCATAGCCAATTACTTTCATGCCGAAGGCCTCGGCATATTTGGCAGTAATTTTTCCTACATGCCCTAAGCCTAAAATTGCTAAAGTTTTGCCGGATAGTTCATGTCCGTTTAGTTTGTATTTATCCGCAAAATTGGGCAAAGAACCACTCTTTTGTAATTCGTCTTTTTTTTCCTTGATAGTTGAATTCGCATTAAAAACGTTGCGCGAAAGAGCTAGCATAGTGGTTAATACATACTCAGCAACGGCGTTTGAGTTGGCACCATTAACTCTGGCAACTAGGATGCCTTTTTTAGTTGCTTCGTCAATATCAACAGCATTAAAGCCAGTTCCATTTCGAGAAATAATTCTTAATTGCGGTGCAGCATCAATCATTTCCTTATTAAGTGGTGTAGAACGCATGATAACGGCATAAGCGTCCTTTAATCCACGTTTCATATTCTCAAGATCAGTACCTGCAGAAACCTCTACTTTGAAGCCATTTTTCTTTAACAAGTTGATACCTGCATCATCAATTTTTTCACTTAACAAAACTTTTTTCACAGCTAAGCCTCCTGTTTATTATCTACTATAAGTTAATCTTAATGGGATGGATTGCAAAGATAAAGAACAACATGGTACATCAGATGAACCTAAAGTGACTGTTTTATTTTTAACAAATTAGTTAGGATGTAGTTGTTAAAAAGAAAGCGCTTCCGAAAATAGGAGGATTTTGATGAAAATTACAAGTATAGATGTAATGAAGGTCCCGTCACCAGATGTCAGTTTTGATGGCAATGGCTCTGGTTCAGCAGAAGAATGGGCACCAATAGTTGTGAAAATTAACACAGACGATGGCATATCTGGCTTTGGTGAAGCTGGTCTTGCTTATGGCAAAGGTTGGCATGCTGGTTTTGGCATGGTTCTGGATTTTGCCCACACAATTATTGGTGAAGATCCAATGAAAATTGAAAAAATCTGGAATAAGTTGCAAAGAACCACTTATTGGGGAATTGCTGGAGGTGTAATTCCTAATGCGGCGATTAGTGCAATTGATATTGCTCTTTGGGATATTAAGGGCAAGTATTATAACACTCCGATATACCAACTTTTAGGAGGAAAAACTAACGATAATCTGCGATCCTATGCCAGCCAGTTGCAATACAATTGGGGTGAAGCTCCTGATCCAAACAAACTAAAGCTTTCAACTCCTGATGATTATGCGAAGGTTACTGAAAAAGTAATTAATGACGGCTATACATGCTTAAAGTTTGATCCAATTATGTGGGGCAGTGATCCCCAAAAAACTTGGGTCACTAAAGGACCAGTTAATGAAAATGTTATTCGGGTTGCTTATGAACGAATTAAGGCAATTCGCGATACTGCAGGTCCTGACTTTGACATTATTTTGGATATGCATGCCAATTCAGATACAACTTCTGCGATAAAAATGGCGCAAGCTTTTGCACCACTTAAAATTCTATATTATGAAGAACCAGTTGATCCAATGAATCCTAACTTTTATAAGATTGTTCACAATAATGTTGACATGCCAATAGCTGGAGGAGAAAGAACTTTTACTAGATGGGGCTTTAGGCAAATGTTTGAAGACAGGTCTCTTGATATTGTTCAACCCGACTTAACTCTAGCTGGCGGCATCACAGAAACAAAGAAAATTTGCGACATGGCTTATACCTATGATATTAATGCACAAGTTCATGTCTGTGGGTCGCCAATTGCAATTGCTGCAGCACTTCAAGTTGAAGCAGTTATTCCGAATTTTTTCATTCATGAAGTATATCAGCGTGCTTTATACAAAAAAGACCGAGCTGCTGCCGTCTATGACGACCTGATACCAGTTAATGGACAAGTTCAAGTCCCGAACCGCCCTGGTATTGGACAAGAGTTGAAGCCCGAAGTTATTAAAAAGAGCAAAGTTGTTACTATTGATTGATTTTTAATTAAGTAAGAGGTTAATATGGAAGACAAATTTCTACTAGGAGGTTATACTGCTGACAGTTATACCGCTGGCAAACATAATAATTCAGAAGGCATTTATATTGCAAATTTAGATACCGAAAAGGGTCAGATTACCAACATTGATCTAATGACGAAGGTAGAAAATCCTGCCTTTTTCAACTATTCACTAAAAGATCATAAACTTGCTGTAGTTATGACTAAAGAAGATAAAACAGGCGGAGTTGGTATCATTGACGTTGATCCTGCAACAGGCAAGGGCAAGTTGATTTCCGAATTCATGCTTGATCAGACCGTTAAGGGTGGCTATGAAGCGTATAACTACTTTAATCATTTGTATTATTGGAATGACTTGAAATATACTGTTCCATCGTACGTTTATTTAGATGACAAACGCAAAATGATTTTTGCGGCTAATTATAATACTAATGCTATTTTGACTTGGAAACTTGATGATCATTACCAATTTGTTGATTCACATCGCTATCCAATTAAGGGCAGAGGTCCTAAAGCCGTTCAAGATGCTGCCCATATTCACTACACGCGGCTGTTGCCGGATGGTCGATTAATTGTTTGTTCTTTAGGACATGATCGTTTATTTGTTTACGATGTAAATGATGATGCTAGTTTGCAGCTTGTATACGAATACGAAACTGAGCAGGGTTTTGGGCCACGCCAGCTCGCTTTTAATGGAAACACCAATAATTATCTTTACGTTTTGGATGAAGTTGGAAGTAAAACAGCCGTTGTTCATTATGATCCAGCGACTGGTCATATTGACCGGATTGCTAATTACTCAAATATTCCTGAGGGCTATGCTGGACACAATCAGTCGGCGGGGATTAGAGTTTCTGCTGATGGGAGGTTTGTTTACTCATCAAATCGAGGACACGATTCATTAGCCGTTTATCAGGTAATTGACGGTGGGAAGCATCTTGAAAAAATCCAGACAATTAAAACGAGCGGTGTTTCGCCACGCGACTTTGATTTAAGCAAAAATGGTGATTTCATCCTTTGTGCTAACCAAATGTCACATGAACTGATACTGTTTAAGCGCAATCCAAAAACTGGCTACTTGTCAGTAGCGCAAATCGGTATTAAGCATGATGCTTGTGTTCGCGTACTTGAAGCCACTGATTTATTAGCGAAGTAATGACAATTATACGTAAAAAAGAGCTTGAGATTTATTCTCAAGCTCTTTTGTGCTTATCAATAGCCCATAATATTAAAGTATTTTGGAAATAAGCAATTCAATTTAAGAATTTAAAACTGTTGAAGATAACTAGCCAAAGTATTCCTTTGTCTTTTTGATACACTCATCCAAATCGCTTGAAAACCCAAAAAATCCACTGTTCCCAAGCACTAGCATGTCAGAACCAGCTTCTTTAAGAGTTTGATAAGTTACTGGATTACATGAACCATCTACCTGAATTTCAAAGTTTAAATTGTTTTGTGTTCGGTACTTTTGCAACTGAGTGATATTTGGCACAGCTTGTTTAACAAATTTTCCGCCTGAATATCCCGGATCAACAGTCATCACAGTCACCATGTCTACAAGGCCAAGGTAAGGAACAATATCGGCAATGCTTTCTTCGGGGTTGATTACCACACCAACCTTTCTATCGTTACCTTTAATTAGATTGATTAATCGAAAGGCTTGACCCTTAAGAGTTTCAGCGTGAATATTAATAAGATCAGTACCAGCAGAGATTAAATCGTTAAGATAGCACTCTGGATTATCAACCATTAAGTGGGCATCGATCGGTTGGTTAGTTAGCGGCCTGATTGCTTTGATAAAATCGACTGATAAAGCCAAATTTTTAACGTAATGACCATCCATAATATCAATATGATAATTATCGGTAAAAGAATTGAGATGTTTAATTTGTGCTGATACCATTGATAAGTCCATGCACATCAAAGATAAAGATATTTTCATTGATTTAATCCCTTTCTTTACCGTTAATTACCATCATTGATTTGCATGAAAAAATCTTTTTGTCGTGAATTTGCTCGAACAAGTTGATTACATTATCTATTTGAGCCTTCTGCGTGATTAAGTCTTTGACTTTCAAAGCTTTTCGATCAAGAGCATTTTTTGTAACTTCCCATTCATTTTTTTGGTATTTCTTATAGACATCGTTATATACAGAAACGATTTTACCCTCTTTTCTCATTAGTTGGTCGTATGTTTTACGCTCAAGCGTCATATCAGAATGAGGATTTCCAAGCAAGACTACTGTTCCAAATTTTCTGATGGATTGGACGCAGCTATTGAAGGAGTGACTATTCCCTGTAGCTTCAACGACGATATTTGCAAGTTCCCCGTTAAATGCACGCTGAATATTATCTAAATTGCTTTGGCCGTCATTATAAAAAACATGTTCAAATTGCAAATTTTTAGCAAAACTTATAGCCTTTTTGTCAATGTCGAATAAAGCTACTCTGTTTGCACCTGCCAGTTGAGCCCATCTTGCTACTAAAATTCCAATCGGCCCTGCACCGTAAATGACAACATTATCACCTAATTTAATGTTGGACTTTTGAATCGCATGCTGGGCAACTGTTGCAGGCTCAATCATGGCCCCTTCTTCATAAGAGATATTGTCAGTCAGTGGTACTAAGTTGAATGTGGGAACAGTCAGATATTCTTCAAAGCCGCCATCGTTACGTGAGCCGAAATAATGGTAGTTTTCACATTGAACGTAGTCACCAGATAAGCAGTAGCGGCAGTGAAAACAAGGCAAAACAGGGAAAACTGCTACTCTTTGGTTTAATAGACTTTGGTCAACGCTTTCTCCCAATTCAACGATTTTTCCTGCGAATTCATGACCAACAACTGTTGGGAAATGGTATGTTCCATTCTGATAAACTCGGGGAATATCTGAACCGCAAATTCCGCATGCTTTGATTTGCAAAAGAACTTCATTAGATTTAGGCTTGGGTCTTTTTTTTTCTACTAGCTCTAATTTTCCGATTTCAGTTAATTCGATAGCTTTCATACTTTAAACTCCTATTTTACAATTCCAAATATATTTAAATAGCTACACATTATTCCGACAATAAAAATAAAAACGATAATCCAGTTTACATTAATCTTTTTCCTGACCAGCCAATAAACAAATAGTGTAATACCTAAAGGTACTAAACCTGGCATTAAAGCATCTAAAACTTGGCTTTGAATATTCATGTGTACATTTCCAATGTTTAACTTTAGTGGAACTCTAATTGCTACTCGTGATGCCGTCATACAACCTACGACCATTAGGCCGACTACGCCAAAAACGTCAGTCAATTTATTAATGGTGCCTTGACGCATTATTTGAAGTATAAAGGATTTTCCTTTTTGGTAGCCTAACTTATACATATTCCATCCAATAAAAACTAGCAAAGCCTTGTAAATAACTTCAAAAAGTATGGGACCTAAATAATTTCCTGAAATTGCCAGTGAACATCCAATACCAGCTAAAATCGGGTAAATTATTCCCTGACTTAATGTATCGCCAATTCCGGCAATTGGTCCCATTAAACCGGTTCTCAGAGAGTTGATTGTTTCGTCAGTTATTTCCTCAGCTCCATTTGCTCTCTGCTCTTCCATTGCAGTAGCAATACCAGGAATCACTGTTCCAACAAAGGAAGGTTCGGTGTTATAAAATATCAGGTACTTTTTTAATTCTTTGGCCTGCCTTTCGGTATTATTAGGATATAATTTCCGAATAATTGGTACCATTGCATTTGTTTGGCCTAAAGCTTGAAGCCTTTCGTAATTGTAAGCTGCTTCATTGGAATAAATTAAGGCCCAGTTTTTGATTAAATCTTTTTTAGTTAATTTAGGCATTGTTAAACCTCCTTGGGGGAATTGCTACTCTTCTTATCTTCAAGAAATCCAGTGCTGTAGAAAACAAAGGCCATAACTACTGCAAGTGCAGTTACTCCAATGATGTCCAACTTAAAGTAAATCGTTAGCAAAAAACCTAGAAAATAAAAAGGCATCAGCTTCTTGGTTCCCATAAAGTTAAGCAGCATGGCAATACCAAGAGCAGGCATGATGGCACCGACAACTTGCATTGCTTGTACAAGGGAATCTGGGATTTCAGCTAACAGGTTTCTCATTGCTCCAGCGCCGAAGTAAACCAGGATAAATGCAGGGATTCCAGTAACGATAAAATTCAAAATCCCAGAAGGGACAAAGTTCATAATACGCATTGCTCGGATATTGTTTTGATCCAAGTACTTTTCTGCACGATGAACCCAAATTGAATTTAAAGACATTGTAACTTGGAAGGTCAAAATGCCAAAAAGGCTAAATGGTACTGCAAATGAAACGCCTAAGCTAGGTTTTGCATTTGCTAAAATTGTCATGGTTGGTCCAAAAACTGCTGCAACTGGAAGGTTACCGGGCATTGTTCCACCTGCGGTGATCCAACCCAAATATGCTAAGTTGATATAAGCTCCTGCCTGCATTCCTAGCATTGGCTTTCCTAAGGCTAGTCCGACTAGCAGACCGGTCCAAAGAGGATAAAACCAGGTTCTGGTTAAAAGCTGACTTGGCCACCAGTTTGCAATGGTTGCAATTAGACATACTAAAATCGCTGATAATAGCATTTTCAACTCCTTTCTCCTATCTTTATAGGAATTTTTCAACATCAATTTCTTTTTGGTCAGGGATAATGTGAATTGTAACCTTGACGCCTCGATCAATAATATTTTTTACAGATATGCGCTCTTTATCGTTCATTGCAATATTGCGGTAAAGAGTTTGACGGTCCTCCCTAGCGCCCATTCCGCCGATTATTAGCTTTTTGATATCAATGCCTTCTGAAATTACTTTTTCAATTACAAGTGGCTCTTTAACTAAAATAATTATTTTGTCATTGTTAAATGAATTTAGATCTGCTAGCTTAGTAATTGCCGTATCTGAATCGAATACATCAACCTTAATGCCGGTAGGTGCGGACATCTTAAGTACCTCAATAAGAAAGTCGTCTTTAGCAACTTTATCGTCGATCACGATAATATGATCAGCATGAGTTTTCTTTACCCAGGCTGTCATTACCTGACCATGAATCAGTCGATCATCAATTCTTGTTAAAACAATTTCTGCCATTTCTTTTTACCCTTCTTTGTAAAAACTAAAATTCTGTGTTTTAAAAGACTCTTTCGCTGTTTCTCGAAGATGTTGGTTGAAGTCATTTAAATCTTGATACTGGTTTCGAGTCAATAATGCTTCTATTAAAATTGGCAAGTTAATGCCGCAAAAAACTTGGTAGTTAAGAAATTTATGTAATTTTGGGTAATTTTGAACCAAGACATTGTACGGACTAGCGCCAAATAGGTCACAAAAGGCTAAGACTTTTGCATCTGTGCCAAAAGACTTCAAAGCATTAGCAACTTTCTGTTTAAAATCGTCAATGTTATCAGTTTCAGCAAATTCAACAAGCCTTACTTGAGATTGGTTACCGACAATCATTTTTGCTGCTGATAGTATTCCTTCAGCAAACCTTCCATGTGTAACAACTAAAATTCCAATCATTCAATCCTCCTTAAAAGCAAGCTAACCTTAGTGTATTTCAATAATAGAAACGTTTCCATAAATAAGTATAAAATACAGATTTTATTTTGTAAAGTATGCGCTTACAAAAATAAAAAATGATAGTTTTGATGGAAACGTTTCTATAAAAAGTGATAGAAAAAGCCTAGGATTAGACAATGAGTGGCTCCGAAATAAATATTTATAAGTTGGTGTGGTAGAATAACATGGAAACTTTATGTCGAGAGATAATTACAAATTTCTAAAAATCTGCAAAATTGGTAAACGAAAAATGACAGCTAAGAATATATCAATTCGAGAAATTGCTAAGTTAAGTGGAGTCTCGATTTCAACCGTTTCCCGGGTAATAAATAATAGCGGCAGCTATTCCCAGAAAACAGGTAAAAAAGTAATGGATGTGGTTAAGAGATATGATTACCATGCTAATAGTATTGCAAGGGGGTTAAGGAAAAGAAAAACTAATTCAATTGGGATTATTGTGCCGAATTTGGGAAATTCTTTTTTCTCTAATCTCGTTGAATTAATTGAGAGTCAATTATCAAATAAAAACTTTTCAACAATTATTTGCGACACTTCTAACAGTCAAGAAAAAGAGCGTAAGAGCATTGATATGCTAAATGCACGCTTTGTAGATGGGATTATAGTGATTTCGGGACGGACTAAGTTCAAAATGAAGAGTCTTCATTACTCTGTCCCACTTGTGTACATTGATCGCGAATCACAAGCTACTGATGAACACTATTTTATTGGTTCAGACCACTATAAGGGGGCCTTTTTAGCTACTAATAAATTAATTTCTGCACATACGAAGCCATTTTTATTTAAAAATGAAATTGAATATCCATCAATTAAAGACCGTACAAGAGGATATATTGATTCTTTCAAAAAGAGCTTTGATACTTTTGATCCAGAAAGGATTTTTGTCATTCCTAAAAAGCTGAATTTGCAAAAGGAGAGAGCAGTTATTCGTTCACGGTTAAGGGGAATTTTTGTAAAATATCCTTCACCAATTGGAATTTTTGCAACTAATGATTCCTTGGCGGTCAATATCATTTTGTCAGCACGTGATGTTAATATTAACGTACCAAAGGATCTTAAGGTAATTGGTTTTGATGATTCTCCTGTTGCTCAATATAGTATCCCAGAGCTAACGACTGTTCGTCAGGACGTAGAAACAATCGCTAAAATTGCTTGCAGTAAGTTAATTGACCAAATAATAAATCCAAATGTAGAAAAAAAACCGCAAAAAATTATTGTCGACGTGTCGTTGGTGGAGCGCGGGTCAGTTTGATTGAATAAATAATCGATTTTGTAGATGAAATAATTTGACAATTTGCTGCTTTATATCTTGGAATTTTAATTTCCGTATGCAAGTGTTGCAGCAATGTTCTACGTCTTTAAGAGTGCTATCATTTTTAAGTTTTTAAAATTTTCGCTTTATGTTACCTTCCTGTTCTAAAAAAAACTTTGACTAACTTATCTTATTCATACGGTCAGTTTATTAGCGAAGCATACCAGCATTTTAAGTCTTGTTTTCATAGCGAACTGAGCAGCTTGTAAACATGTCGATCATTTCCTACCATGAACTGAAAAAGTCTTGTGTAAATTCTCTGCAATTTTCAATTTTTCAAATAGTGAATAGAATAATTTCAGTCTTGATAGTTATTTTAAACGAGCTATTCACAAAGGTCGTATTCCGATATTCAAGCCGGGTACGGCCTTTTAGTGTGTACCTGATTCCAGTCAGAATCTTATTGGCTATTCTGTTTTTTTGCCAATAGGAGAGTGTGAATAGTGAGGTGCTATTTTTTAGTTTCAATCTGTCCAATTCCAAGTTGGCTTTTTTCGCCTTCAGTTCAGCGACCTGACGGTGTAGTTTGTTTTACTTCAGTTAGTTTCTTAGCAAACTTAAACTTACTTTTAGTCATAAAAAGTGCTCCTAATAGCTAGATTAATGTCTAAATATTATGGGCACTTCAAAAAAACATTATTTGATCAACTTTTTATTTAACCAGATAATTAACTAGCTTTTTCAAAAGCGGATTTTTATTGTGCTTGCTATACCAGAGCGAAGAAGAATAAAACTTATTGCAGTCGTCACTAATTTGATGAAAGCTGATCATAGGATTTTCTAATTCTGTTTCGTCAATTACATTGCTGGGGTATAAACCGAATCCCTGATTTGTAGCTACTAACATATTTCTCTGCTCCATGGTTGAAACGGAATACAGCTGCCTTTCTGATAAATAATTTGGAAACTTATCTAAAAAGGCCTTTTTTAGGTAATTTGAGCCAAAGGGCGAATAATATAAGCCCTTAAGGTCTTCAAGATCCCGAAAGCTGATCTCTTTTTGAAAGCTTAGAGGGTTGCACTTGCTGATACCAATGACTAGTTCACCGGTAAACAAGTCTATTTTAGTTAGGCTTTTTTCCAATTGTTGCAAATTAGTTAATTGGTAGTAAGGGGTGACAATAAAGTCAAGTGCTCCCTCTTTGATCAAGCTAATTAATCTTCTTCCGCTCTCTTCCTCAATCTCATAATGAATTCGAGGATGACCGATTAAAAAGTCTCCTAAGATACTTTGTAAAATTGTGGCTTGATGACTTGATGAAAAGCCAAACTTTAAAGTACCACTGTTTTCTAGAGGCAAACTGGTTTTTATTTTAGTTAAAGCATTATTATATGTATTAACAATGTCATTTGCCGTAATTGTAAATTCTTTTCCTTCAGCAGTTAAGCTTGTCCGATTATTTTTACGGTCAAACAATTTGATTCCCAATTCAGCTTCTATTTGGTTCATTTGCTTCGAGACTGCCCTTGGAGAAAGGAAAAGGTGCTCTGCAGCAACTTTAAAGCTACCATATTTTGCAACGCTTAAGAAGGTTTTCAGTTTGTTAATATCCATATCTATCTCCGCTTTTCTTAAATAGATGAACAAGATGTTCAGCTGTCGAAAAAAATGTGACTGTTCTCACGAAGTTACATAAATATATAATAACACATGTAAGTACTTAGACCGATCGCTTGTTATCTTTTTAACAGTATCGTAGGTATTTTTGAAGGGGGAGATAAAATGTCAACTGGTTATTTAGCAACCGTTGGTTTTGTCATGATCATTTTGATTATGGTCTTGCTATTAACTCAAAAAGTAACCGCCATGTTTGCATTTGCAATTATTCCAATAATTGGCGGGTTGATCGTAAAGATGTCGCCGACTGAAATTGGCAATTCTGTCCAGTATGGTTTAGGATTGACTACTTCAGTGGCTTTGGTAATGCTTTTTGCATTGCCGCATTTCTTGCTTTTAGCTGATACAGGTTTTTTCAATGAGATTGTCAGAAAGGTGTTGCGTCATGTAAAAATTACGCCACCCTTATTAATTTGCTTAACACTAATTGTTTCCTGGATTGTGGGCTTAGATGCAAGTGTAACTTCTCAATATATTATTGTAATGCCTTTACTTTATCCGTTTTATAAGAAATTTAAAATCAGTCCAATCATTTTGATGTTCTTTACAACAATGGGCATCATCATGGACTTTGACTTGCCGTGGACAGCTAGAACCTTAAGGGCCGTGTCACTAGTTCCAAAGGTGCAAAATGGAGCTACAGCTTTGTTTAGCAAACTGCTTCCCACTCAGATTGTTTTTTTCATTTTACTGCTTGTAATCGCCTATCTTGTAGGCCTACATGTGCAAAAGAAGCAGCACATTGTAGTTGAAGAGACAACTAGGGAAGAACGAATTGCATTAGCTGCGGAAGTTAAGGATGATAAAGAGCTAGCTCGTCCAAAAATGTTCTGGGTTAACGTTGTACTTACCTTAATTATTATTATCTGCATGGTGGCCTTCCCAACTTTTCCGCAGTACTATTTATTCGCAGTTGGAATTGTGATTGCGTTTATGATCAACTATCCTGATCAAAAGTTGCAAAATAAGTTGTGGAAAAAGTATGCTAAATCGATGGTTCCGGTGATGCCTACGATCTTACTCTCTGGTGTCGTTGTGGGCGTCATGACAAAAAGCGGCATGATGAAATCGATGGTTAATGTGCTGTTGCATATATTGCCAAAATCGGTGGGACCGTACGTTTACATTATCATTGCGTTAATTTCGCCGTTAATGT
>CALYQE010000017.1 GCA_945281075.1 uncultured Lactobacillus sp.
ATGCGGCGTGCGCTGAAAAAGATTTCTGAGGAAATGAAACTGCAGGTCAAGAACTTTGAAGGGCAGGGCAAACTGCTCGAAGCAGAGCGAATTAAGCAGCGCACCACTTTTGACATGGAAATGATGGGCGAAGTTGGATACACCAATGGTATTGAAAACTACTCGCGTCATATGGAAGGACGAAAAGAAGGGGAGCCGCCTTATACCTTGCTTGACTTCTTCCCAGACGATTTTTTGATTTTAATTGATGAATCGCATGCGACTATGCCTGAAATACGGGCAATGTATAACGGTGACCGTAATCGGAAAAAAACCTTAATCGATTATGGTTTCCGCTTGCCTTCAGCTTTAGACAACCGTCCTCTAAAGATTGAAGAGTTTGAGCAGCATGTTCATCAAATTTTATACGTTTCGGCAACACCGGGAGAATATGAACTAAGTCGAACTGATCAGAAAGTGGAACAGATTATCCGGCCAACCGGCTTGCTAGATCCGAAAATCGAAGTGCGACCGGTCGAGGGGCAAATTGACGACTTGGTCGGCGAAATTAATCAGCGAATTGAGCGCAATGAACGTGTCTTCGTCACTACTTTGACTAAAAAGATGGCTGAAGATTTAACTGATTATTTAAAGGACTTAGGAATAAAGGTGCAGTACCTGCACTCGGATGTTAAAACCCTTGAACGAATGCAAATACTGCGCGATTTAAGATTAGGCAAATATGATGTGCTAATCGGAATCAACCTGCTGCGTGAAGGAATAGACGTGCCCGAAGTATCTTTAGTGGCGATCTTGGATGCAGATAAGGAAGGCTTTTTGCGTTCTTATCGTCCCTTAGTCCAGACCATGGGTCGAGCCTCGCGTAATGCCAATGGTGAAGTAATTTTATATGCTGATACGGTTACCGACTCGATGAGGGCTGCGATTGATGCCACCCAAAGAAGACGAAAGCTGCAAATTAAGTTTAATGAGGAGCACGGCATAACGCCGCAAACCATTGTTAAACCGATCAGGGATGTGATTTCAGCAACGAAAGTTGTTGATGATGTCGCAAATACTGACAGCTTTGCCGACTTAAACTTCGATGAGTTAACCGCCAAGCAGAAAAAGACAATGATTAAGGATTTGCGTCAACAGATGCAAGAAGCTGCCAAGAAGCTCGACTTTGAAGGTGCGGCTACTTTACGGGATGCAATTATGGAGCTTGAAAGTTCAACTAGAAAGCCAATTACGAAAAAAGGAAAAAAGATAAATGGCAAATGATCAGATTGTAATTCGTGGTGCACGCGAACACAATTTAAAAGATATCAACCTCTCGATTCCCAAGGACAAGATGGTTGTCATTACGGGTCTATCTGGCTCAGGCAAGAGTTCGCTTGCCTTTGATACGCTTTATGCTGAAGGACGCCGCCGGTATGTTCAGTCCTTATCCAGCTATGCTCGGCAGTTTTTGGGGCAGATGGACAAGCCTGATGTTGATTCAATTGATGGTTTAAATCCAGCTATTTCAATTGATCAAAAAACAACTTCTCATAACCCACGGTCAACTGTCGGTACTGTAACCGAAATTAATGATTATTTGCGACTCTTGTGGGCTAGAGTTGGTCATCCAATATGTCCCAACGATGGAACGCTGATTGAGCGTCAGTCTGTTGAGCAAATGGTTGATCGGATTATGGCCCTGCCTGAGCGCACGAGAATTCAGCTCTTGGCCCCAGTAATCAGAGCTAAGCGAGGCGGGCATAAAGATGCTTTTAAACGGATTCAGCGTGCCGGCTATGTTCGCGTGATCGTTGATGGCGAATTGCACGAAATTAGTGATGATTTTGACCTCGATAAAAACAAGCGACACACGATTGATATTGTGGTTGATCGCTTGATTGTCAAAGAAGGCATTCGTTCTCGTCTTTTTGACTCTGTTGAAGCGGCGTTAAGGCTTTCCGAAGGCTATATGAATGTTGATATTATTGACGGTGAAACGCTGAACTTTTCTGAATATTATGCCTGTCCGAAATGTGGCTTCACCGTTGGCGAAATGGAACCGCGTTTGTTTTCATTCAATGCTCCCTTTGGCGCCTGTCCAGATTGTGATGGGCTTGGAGTTAAGCGTGCCGTTGATGAGGATTTGCTTGTACCGGACAAGAACTTGACTCTAGAGGAAGGTGCAATTGCTCCGTGGAAAAATTCTAAATACTACGGAGGCATGCTTGAACAAGCCTGTAAGGCACTCAAGATTCCGATGGATCAGCCATACAAAAAGCTGACTAAGAAGCAACGTGATTTGTTGATGCACGGTTCGAAAAAAGAAGTTGAATTTCATTTATCCGGTGAATTTGGGGTAAAGGACACAAAAGCTCCCTTTGAAGGAATCATGCCCAACGTTGAGCGTCGCTACGTGAGCCCAATGTCAAACTTCATGAGAGATATTATGGGCAAGTACATGACGGAGATGACTTGTCCAACTTGTCATGGGAAACGCTTAAATGAAAAGGCTCTAGCGGTCAAGGTGATGGGGAAAGATATTTCTGAAGCCTCGGAACTTTCGATTAATAAAGCTTTGACCTTTTTTAAAAACATTAAACTTGATGAACAAGAGAGCGTCATTGCCGAACCAATCTTAAAAGAAGTTCGTGACCGCCTGACCTTTTTGAATAGCGTTGGCCTTGAATATTTAACTTTGTCCCGGTCCGCCAATACACTCTCCGGTGGGGAAGCGCAGCGGATCAGGTTAGCTACTCAAATTGGATCAAATTTATCTGGCGTAATGTATGTTCTTGACGAACCGTCAATTGGTCTGCATCAGCGTGACAATGACCGGTTGATCGCTGCCTTGAAACGAATGCGAGATTTGGGTAATTCTCTAATTGTGGTTGAACACGATGATGAAACGATGCGCCAAGCTGATTATTTAATTGATATGGGACCTGGTGCCGGTGAAGACGGTGGCAAGGTGATGGCTGCAGGAACACCGCAAGAAGTTAAAAAAAATGCACATTCGCTAACCGGTCAATATTTAGCTGGAAAAAAATTCGTTCCGGTGCCTTTAAAGCGCCGCAAAGGGAATGGTAAAAAGATTACGGTTACCGGTGCCGCTGAAAACAACCTTAAAAAGCTCACTGTTGATTTTCCATTAGGGAAGTTGATTGTGGTTACGGGTGTATCGGGTTCCGGCAAGTCGACTTTGGTAAATATGATCTTAAAGCGCGCCTTGGCCCAAAAATTAAATCGCAATCAAACCAAGCCCGGCAAATATAGCAGTATTAGTGGCTATAAAAACATTGAAAAGATCATTGATATTGATCAAAGTCCAATCGGGCGCACGCCACGCAGCAACCCGGCTACTTACACAAGCGTTTTTGATGACATCAGGTCATTGTTTGCACAAACGAATGAGGCAAAATTACGTGGATACACCAAAGCCCGTTTTTCATTTAACGTGAAGGGCGGACGATGCGAAGCCTGTCGCGGCGATGGCATCATCAAAATTGAGATGAATTTCTTGCCGGATGTCTATGTGCCCTGTGAAGTGTGTCACGGTAATCGTTACAACTCGGAAACACTTGAAGTCACCTACCGTAAAAAGAACATTGCGCAAGTGCTGAATATGACAATTAGCGAGGCCTGTCAATTCTTTGCCAACATTCCCAAAATAGCCCGCAAATTACAGACGATCGTTGATGTTGGTCTGGGCTATGTCAAATTAGGACAATCAGCAACAACCTTGTCTGGTGGTGAAGCCCAAAGAATGAAATTAGCGGCTGAATTGCAAAAACTATCTACTGGAAAGAACTTTTATATCCTTGACGAGCCGACTACTGGTCTGCACACGGATGATATTAAGCGTTTATTGGAGGTCATGCAGCGCTTGGTTGATCAAGGTAACACTGTGCTCATCATTGAGCACAACCTTGACGTGATTAAAAATGCGGACTGGTTAATTGACCTGGGACCGGAAGGTGGAGAAAAGGGTGGTCAAATTGTTGCCACAGGCACACCTGAACAGCTAGTCCAAGTCAAAAAAAGTTTTACTGGGCAGTATCTTGCCCCGGTGTTAAAACGGGACATGGCTTTAACAAAAGCAGCGGCAAAGAAATGAAAATAAATAGTATTTATTTTCTGGGCAAAAAGTGTAAAATAACGGTCAAGGAGGAATGAAAATGGATAATTTTTCTAATTATAGAGAAAATCGGGGCTTTAATTGGGCGGCTTTAATTGCCGGGATTTTAATGGTAGTTGCCGGATTGTTTTTAATTCGGCATCCGAATAAGGCCTTGCAAGCATTTGTCTTGCTTTTTGCGATTATTTCAATTGTTCAGGGGCTAGTATGGCTGGCATTTTATAGTCATTTTCGCTATATTGTGTCCATGAGTTGGCTTTCGATTCTATCGGGGGTTTTGGATATTATTGTTGGAATCTTATTCCTCTATTCGTATGACGCAGCCGGGCTGACAATTGCCTACCTGTTTGCCTTTTGGTTCTTGTTTGACTCAATTTCAGGCATTACCTTTTCATGGCATTTGCGACACATCTCAGGCGTTTATTTCTGGATTAACATGATCTTAAATGTCTTTGGTTTGTTAATTGCAATCAGCTTATTGTTTAATCCGGCATTGTCGGCATTGACCTTAATCTGGTTAGTTTCATTTTGGCTCTTGATTTTTGGCATTAGTGAAATTATTGCTGCCTTTGCAAAGAGATAAAAATCGATCAAAAAAGTTCCGAAGTGAACTTTTTTTTTACCTAAAAACTTTAGGAAACGCCCGGTATGATATAATTAATTGAACAGGAGGCGGGGAAAAATGAAAGACAATAAAAAACATTTATTGATTGTTACCGGAATGAGCGGTGCGGGCAAAACGGTTGCTTCGCACGCGTTAGAAGACATGGGTTATTTTGTTGTTGACAATTTACCCCCGACTTTGCTGACCAGCTTTTGGGATTTTATTGTCAATTCGAATGACTTAAGTAAGGTAGCCGTTGTGGTTGACTTAAGGGTAAGAAATTTTTATAAAGATCTGCTGAGTGAAGTCTGTTCCTTAGAGGATAATAACAGTGTGCAAACTAGGATTGTTTTTCTTGAAGCTTCAGATGACACCTTGGTTGCTCGTTATAAGGAAACCAGAAGAACGCCGCCCCTTGCACATAACGGTCGTTTGCTTGACGCCATTATCGATGAGCGCCAGGCTTTAGCAGGGATCAAGAATCGCGCCAATGATATTATCGACACTTCGAACATGAGCCCGAAAGATCTGGAGCAAAAATTGTATGAAAAATTTGGCGATCAGACCAAGCAGCCTTTTTCAATCGAAGTAATGTCGTTTGGTTTTAAGTATGGTCTGCCAATTGATGCCGATATTGTGATGGATGTACGTTTTTTGCCCAATCCATTTTATCTTGCGGAATTGCGACCGTTTACCGGCCTGGACAAGCGCGTTTCTGATTATGTGATGGAAAAAAAGGTTACTCAAGTTTTCTATGAAAAGTTTTTAGATTTGCTAACAACTACCTTGCCGGGCTATATTGAAGAGGGAAAAAGCAAATTAACAATTGCAATCGGCTGTACAGGTGGACAGCACCGCAGTGTTGCAATCGCTCAACGGCTTGCCCATGATTTATCAGCTGATTACACGGTTGATATTACGCACCGTGAAATTAGCCGCTACACTAGAAAAAGGTGAAAAAATGAGCTACGAAGATACAAAAATAATTAGGGTGACTAAAAGCAGGAGACCGCAAATTGTTGTTATTGGTGGCGGAACTGGTCTACCAGTTGTTTTAAATGCCTTAAAAGATCGCAATGCTGAAATAACTGCAATTGTCACGGTTTCAGACGATGGTGGTTCCTCCGGATCAATTCGTAATTTCATTAATGTTGTTCCGCCTGGTGATATTCGCAACGTTTTGGTTTCGTTAAGCGATATTTCACAAGAAGAAAAAGATGTCTTTCAGTATCGCTTTGATTCATCAGATTCTTTCTTTTCCGGACACGCCATTGGTAATTTGATTATCGCCGCCTTAAATGAAATGCACGGCAATATTTTTGATGCGGTACAATCATTGTCAAGAATGATGCGCGTTGACGGGCATGTTTTTCCGGCATCTAATGAGCCGCTCACGCTTAACGCCGAATTTATTGATGGTTCGATTCAAGCAGGTGAAAAGGAAATTACAGACAAGGACAAGCGGATTAAGCGGGTTTGGGTAACCAACTCCAACTCAAATGTCGAGCCTGAAGCAGTTTCCCCGGTTCTCGATGCCATTATGCGTGCTGATGCCGTGGTATTGGGACCAGGAAGTCTATTTACTTCAATTTTGCCCAACTTGATGATCCCTAATCTGGGTGAGGCGGTCAGAAAAACGCCAGCAGAAGTAATCTATATTTGCAATATCATGACCCAGCTCGGCGAGACCGATCACTTTACTGATTGTGATCATGTTTCGGTTATCAACAAGCATCTGGGCGGACATTACATCGACACGACCCTAGTCAATGGCGCTAAAATTGATATGTCCAAGTTTGATCCCGATGATTACGATGCTTACATTGATCCGGTTAAAAATGATTATGCCGGCTTGCGTGAACAGGGGTGCCGCGTGATTACTGATGATTTTATCGATCAAAGAAGTGGCTTGGTTTTTCATGATGGACAAAAAGTTGCCAATGAAATTATTAACCGGGCGCTAGCCTCAAAATCTTTCAGAAAGCGAATGGAATAATTAATGGCAAGCTATGCAAGCAAGGTCAAGAAGGAGCTGACGGCTCTGCCAATCCATCCAGAACATGCGAAAGCAGAGCTGGCAGCCTTTTTACGGATGAACGGCATTTTAAATTTTCATGATCATAAATTTAGTTTGGATATTACTACGGAAAATCCGGCCATTGCTCGTAGAATTTTTTTATTGATCAAAACTGCCTACCAGGTAGAGCCATTATTAATTGTTTCCCGTAAAATGAAATTAAAAAAGAACAATCAATATTTGGTCCGGCTGCAAAATCATGTGAAAGAAATTTTGGCGAATTTGGAAATTTTGCTGCCGGAGGCGGGACTGGTGACGCGAATTCCCAAGCGCATCATTGATTCGCGTGAGGGCGCGATGTCTTATTTGCGTGGGGCCTTTTTAGCGAGCGGCAGCGTTAATAACCCTGAGACCAGTCGTTATCATTTGGAAATTTACTCGGCTTACGAGGACCATAACGATGACCTGTTGGAACTGATGAACAATTATTTTAGTCTTAATGCCAAAACGACGAAAAGAAGACGCGGTTATATCGTCTACCTTAAGGAAGCAGAAAAGATTGGCGACTTCTTACACGTGGTCGGTGCCATCAATGCCATGCTTTCTTTCGAAGACTTGCGAATTATGCGTGATATGCGCAATTCGGTTAACCGGTTAGTTAATTGCGACACCGCTAACCTCAAGAAAACGGCCAATGCAGCTGCCAAGCAGGTTGAAGACATTGAATTGATTGAATCAAAAATGGGGCTGGAAAATCTTCCGGAAAAATTGCAGGGCATTGCGCGACTGCGCTTAGATAATCCTGAATTATCATTAAAAGAAGTGGCCCAGCAAGTGCCGGATGGCCCGATTTCAAAATCGGGTGCCAATCACCGTTTTGCTAAATTACACGAGCTGGCTAAAAACTTAAGTAAATAAAAAGCATAAAAAAACACTGAGAATTAATTTTTCTCAGTGTTTTTTCGTTTAACAGCAAAAGACTAGTCGGATGGATTAGTAATAATTAAATCAATGCCGCTTTTAGCAATGCTACGTGAAATATTTTTCGGGGGATTTTTGTCCGTAATAATGGTTTGAATTTTATCAGCATCAAAATTTGATAACAAAATGTAATCACTTTTGCCAAATTTAGTGTGATCTATAAGCAAGATGGTTTTTTGAGTGCAATTAATTGCGGCTCTTTTTAAAAATGTCTGTTGTTCATCGGCCATATAAATACCATGATCATCGATTGAACTGCAAGACAGAAAAGTTAAATTGGGACGATAGTTCTGATTAAGATCGGCAATTGCTTTTGGACCCAGAATTGAGTTTGACTGGTAAGACAATTGTCCGCCTAAAACAGAAATATCAATATTTTTAAGCTGTGAAACTTCGTCCGCAATATTAATGTTATTGGTAATAACACGCAGATTGGACTTACCGGCAAAATATTTGGGCAAAAAAGTCAAGGTCGAAGAACCGTCGAGAAAAATAGCAGAGCCGTCGGTAATAATGTCAGCAGCGTATTTGCACAGCTTATTTTTAATTACGACATTTTCACTTTTGCGTGTCGAATAAGCCAGCTCAACATTAGAATTTTCAAGCAAACTGACATAACCATGTGTTCGTTGAATTGTATTTGTTGCCTGCAAACTAATTAGGTCGCGTCGTAGGGTAGAAGTACTGATATTCATTTTGCTTTGTAGCTCCGTGGTACTCAGTTTTTTATTTTTGGCCAAAATTTCAATGATTTTCTGGATTCGGTCAGCTTTTGGTAAGTTCAAACTTATTCCTCCTGTTTATCTAATAAAAATAACATAGTAAATGAAAAAAAAGAATATAGAAGTACAGATAATTTATTAAGAAAGAAATAAAAGCACTTTTTGCTTAATATTATAGCTTTTGCGCTTGCCAAACCAATTTTAATTTGTTTGCAAAATAAAAAAATTATGCCTAAACACTGACTGTTGGCACGATTGTGAATAAATGTGAACTTTTTAATTGGCTGATAAAAATAAAAATACTGTTGAAATACATTTGAAAGCGTTTTATAATCTAAAGCAGATAAAATAAAATTCATAAATGTTCAAACAAATGAACAAAGGAGGAAAAATGGGTAGTTATGCTGAATTATTTGATCAAAAGCTGATTTTTTGGGATGTTGAAGCGGTAGACCGAGCGGACCTTTATCAAAAAATCGCTGCCAAGCTTAAGGAAGCTGGGGTGGTAAAAGAGAGTTATTTTACGGCACTGTCGCAGCGCGAAGAGGAATTTCCAACGGGCCTAAAAACGAATTTTTTACCAATTGCCTTGCCTCATGCTAATCCGGAAAATGTTAATCAAGCGTTTATTGCGGTAGTTAAGACAGCTAATGATATTGCGATGAAACAAATGGGTACTAATGAAGATATGAAAACCAAAAATTTCTTCTTTTTGGGAATCACTGCTGAAAAGCAAGACTTGCAGGTCAAATTACTGCAACGGTTTATGCAGCTAATGAATGATCAAAAGTTCGTAGAGGACTTTACTAAGCTTCAAAATCCTTATGATGTTTATCAGTTTTTAGTTGAAAGGTTTTAAAGGAGAAAATTATGTTAAAAATTGTCGTTGCCTGCGGAAGTGGAATAGCAACTAGCGAAACGGTTGTTGGAACGGTCAAGTCGTTTTTAGAAGAGCATTGTGTAAAGGGAGTGGATGTTGAAGCAACTGATTTCAAGCAATTAAGCAATGTTTTAGCTAATTATGATCTTTACATCTGGCTGGCCAAACCGACGCCTGAAATTCATGAGATTTGTCAGACCGAAGGCATACCTGAAGTAAATGGCGTGGATATCCTAACGGGAGCAAAAGGCGATCAGACTTTTGCGGAATTAGTTAATGCGATGATGAAATTAAAAAATAAGTCTTAAAGAAAGGAGCAGAATCTAAATGGAAATACTAAAAAATATTGTTAATTACGTCCTCAATTTGGGTGCAGCAGTTTTTGTTCCCCTCATCATGTTCGTAATTTCAATAATAGCTAGACTAAAATTCAGCAAAGCCGTGAAAGCAGCTTTGACTTTAGGTGTTGCTTTTAGTGGAATGACCCTGGTGGTTAACTACATGACGGATTCAATTTCACCGGCTGCCAAAGCAATGTCGCAAATGATGCATTTGAATCTAAACGCGATTGACCAGGGGTGGCCAGGCGTGGCCGCAATCACTTGGTCTTACAAAGCCGCATTCTTGTTTTTCCCGTTTTTGTTGTTAATTAACTTTGTCATGCTGACTTTTAATTGGACAAAAACGCTGAATGTCGATATGTGGAATGTCTGGAATAAAATTTTCACTTATGTCGTCGTTTTGTATTTTACCCATAATGCTTTATCCGGCTTTATCGTTGCTGGCATCCAAATTGTGCTTGAACTGAAGGCGGGAGACATGTGGCAAAGGCATATTGAAGATTTAACCGGAATACCGGGAGTGACGGTGCCACACTTCATTACCTTGTTTGCGGTCGTTTTGATGCCACTGAATAAACTGCTTGATTTTATTCCTATCATGAATAAACCGGCAGATGCGAATGCTATCCAGAAAAAGATTGGAATTTTTGCAGATAACTCCGTGATGGGAGCAATAATCGGACTGCTTTTGGGACTGGGAGCCGGATATTCTGTTTCCGGGTCGTTAAAATTAGCGATTGAAGCGGCAGCCGCAATGACCATGTTTCCAATGATTTCTAAGTTGTTCATGGAATCACTGAACCCAATTGCATCGGCGATGAATGAAATGATGAAAAAGCACTTTAAAAATCGGCAAGTGTTTATTGGCCTAGACTGGCCAATTTTAGCGGGCAGAAATGAATTGTGGGTAACGGTAATCATTTTGGTACCTGTAATGCTCATTATGGCAATGCTGCTACCGGGCAATACCGTATTGCCATTTGCCGGAATTATTAATTTATCCTTTGTTGTAGCCGCATTGCTGTTAACGGGAGCAAATTTATGGCGAATGCTTACTTTAGGCATCATCACTACACCAATCTTTTTATATGGCGCGACTTATTTTGCCCCAGTCATTACCAACCTGGCAAAATCCACTGGTGCCGTGCACGTCAGAGCCGGGCAGCAGCTTTCCTGGTCAACGTTTGAAGGTCCCGATTTCCGTCTGTTCTTTGCTCAGGCGTTCAAGGGCAAATGGTGGGCAATAATCGCCGCAATTATCTGGCTGCTAGTTTTTGTTTGGCTGTATAAAGATCAGATGAAGATTTCCTTGCCAAGCAAGCGGTATGACTCGAACCTGGCTGTAGCAACGGCAGGCCCAGTTTCTGATCTTAATACCGAAAATGAAGGAGCAGCAGCCAACTGGTCAATTTCAAGTATTGATAACCTTGATTTTTCTAACGTTCACAAAAATAAAGCGAGCCTTAAGCCAAAAGCAGAATTTCAAATAAGCGAGATTGATCAAGCCGATTTCAGTAACTACAACCGAAAAGGGTGAGTAGGATAAATGAAAAATAAGCTTTTACAGCCATTTTGCCAGCCTAAATTCTGGTGGTCTTTAGCACTGTTTGTGAATTTGCTATTGCTATTGCTGGCAATTTCCACTAATAACATTCCGGGCTGCTTACTAGTTATTTTATTTGGCTTAATTATTGCTAAATATGGGGACCCGATTATTTTTGAAAAATACAATCGCCAAAGAGACCTCAAATACCAAGCAGCGGATCAAAAAAGAGAACAATATAGAAAAGAGCACAAAATAAATGATCGAAAATTATAATATTACCAAAGAACGTCTTCCATTTGAAAATGAACGTAAGGATATTGCTGAAGTGGCACGTGAAATGTTTAACCGCCAGATGACCAATGTGGCAGGAGGAAACATTTCGGTCAAAATTACGCCGGATGAGACTTTTTCATATGACGAGCAAACTTATTATGCGGGCCATGATTACTTGCTCATGACTCCGACCTTCATGTCAGAGGCCTGGTTCTCAAAATTAAGTGCCACGCAAATTTTAGTAATTGACTTGGCCAATGGCAAAAAGCTGGCTGGAGAAGGCCGCTTAACCCGTGAAATTAACATGCATATCGGTGCTTACGAGGCAAACAAAGACATTAATGTTGTTTACCATTCTCATGCTCCAAAAAGCATGTTTTGGGCAACTTTGGGACAAGATATGCCTAACTTAACTGAGGTGACTTCCTTCAATCTGCCGCTGGGCAAGATAAAGTGTCTGCCGTACCGCGAAGCTTGCAGTAAAGAACTGGCTGATTTAGTTCATGATGAACTGGTTAAATTAGGCGATCAAGCCAAAGAAAATATTTTCTTGTTAAACAGCCATGGGGTCCTTATTACTGAAACAGACCTGCATGCTGCAACAGAAGTTTTAGAAACGGTCGAGTGGAATGCTGAAATTGCCTACAAACAATCAGTTTTCAAGCAATTAGGACTGATTAAGCAGTACCAATCGCGCGGAGAAAGCACCAACGGACTGCTTGACTGAAATAAAGATAATGATCGACCTTGATTAAAAAGGCTAAATAAAAAGAAGGCAAATCGCATCATAGGGATTTACCTTCTTTTATTAATTTGCGGAAAAGTTATTCCGTCACTTCAAGTTTATTAAATTACTTTTTTTGATTAACCATGATCTCGTCGATTAAACCGTAATCTTTTGCCTCTGGTGCGGTCAAATAATTATCGCGCTCAGTATCTTTTTGGATTTTCTCTAATGGTTGACCAGTAGTTTCGTGCAGAATCTGGTTGATCTTTTCACGGCTCTTCAAGATTTCATTAGCGGCAATTTGAATGTCAGTTTGCTGACCTTGGGCACCGCCTAAAGGCTGGTGAATTAAAACAGTTGAGTTCGGCAAAGCAAACCTTTTACCTTTAGCACCGCTCGTTAAAAGAATCGAAGCCATTGAAGCTGCCATGCCAATCGCAATCGTCGAAACATCTGATTTGATAAAGTTCATGGTGTCCATGATTGCCAAGCCGGATGTAATTACGCCACCCGGTGAATTGATATAAAGTGAAATATCCTTAGTGTTATCTTGAGCATCAAGGAATAATAGTTGAGCAATAATTGAATTGGCCATATCGTCGTTAATTTCACCACTCAGCATAATAATGCGGTCTTTTAGTAGGCGTGAATAAATATCATAAGCACGCTCCCCACGAGCAGTTTGTTCAATAACTGTAGGTACAAGCATATTTCTACCTCCTGAAAAAAGTTCATATCTATTAGCACTCTAATAAGTACAGTGCTAATTAAATCACTTACATTAAAAGCTGTCAATGAAAGTGTATCAATTTTGTATTCTAAGTTACAAGCTTATTATTATATAATATAATTTGTAATTTTAATTTTGGAGGAAGAATTTTGAAGCTTTGTAAAAAAATAGCAACGATCACAACAGTTTTGATAGTTGGTTTTTCTGCTTCAGCAGGACTGTATATAACTCCTGTTATAGCTGATTCAACCACTAATCAAGTACCTGCTCAGAATAATACGAATCAGGGTGATACTAGCCAAAATAATTCGAACCAAACCAATGCGGCTGATACTTCGGATAATGAAAATAACGGTGAAACCGACGAAGATAACATTGATAATAGCAATTCGAAGGGTCCAACTGATACAAAGAATCCAAATGGCTCTGATAATAATGATCAACAAGATCAAAATAAAAATAAAAAGCCTAAGCAAATTGTCACGGGCTATGCCATGATGACTAAGGTTGCAGGCAACAAGAATTATAGTGTTTGGAAAGACGTCAAAGCAGGCAAAGTTACGCAAAAAGTTGCTGACGGCATCAATTTTCAGTACAGTCATATTCAGTCTGACCAACTGATTGAAACCAAAAAGAGACGTTACTGGCGAATCTACGTTAATGGCCGTAAAGTTGGCTATGTCAATGAAAACTATTTCGCCAGAAATCAAATTGCTGTTCCTAAGACGGTCAGCTTAGTACGCAATGACTACTATGAATTCTTTACCAGGGATGCAATTTCATATGCTACCAACTACATGGGAACAGTCATTAGTAATGATCAGGTTAAGGTTTCGCGCGAGACGATTTCATGTGCGAATCCAAAAACCTATAATGTGAAATATACATACGGCTCGGCAAAGGCAACCGTTAAGGTAACAATTAGAAAGAGCACTTTGGAAGGAATGGCTGATGCCGATGTGACAAATTCATTCCCGGCACAACCAGGCACCAATGAGCATCAAGCTTGGAAGACCCATTATGGTTCCTCGCTCAATTATGTTAGCCCAACAGAATATTCACCTGAAACTGAGTCACATACATTAAGTAGTGGCAATCTGACTTTGAAGACCAAATTTTATCAACCGGTTTTGCTTAGTGTGAAAGATCCTAGTGATGACAATATTAACCGCGTAGGGCACATTCCTGAAGGCGTGACCGTTTCTCAGGGCTGGGCCTATACCAGTTTACTTAGTCATACTTACTTAACTTCCGGTCACATTGTGGGTTATGATTTAAACAAATTAACTAATCCATATAATGCGCAGCATCTTCTGGATATGCCGCAAAAAGATTTCAATAATTACGTCAAGAACATTAAAGTTAGTCCTTATATTCCAATTGGGCATGGTCAGGCAATGGGCGCAAGTGACAAGTACATTTACGTGTTAAACAATGACAATACTTTGAAGGACACCACAGATTCAGAAGAACTGGTTCAGATCCGCAAGAGTGATTTACAAATTAACAAAATTTGGACACTAAAGACTTGGGTTGGTGATCAAAATAATTCGCGTTACTTCCATAATGGTGTGATGATGAATGATTATGAAATGTACACCGTTTACCATGATAAAAAGAACAATTGCTACGAGTATTGGCAATTAAATCGGACAGGCGACAATTGGTATCCTAAATTAGTAGGTAAAACTGACGGTAATTTCGTTAATAACAATTCACCAGTTCAAGGCTTTACTTACGATCCGGTTCACAAGAACTTCTACTTGGCATTTAATGACTTGATCTTCAAGATTGGTCGTGATGGCACCTTGAAGGACCACTATTCATTTGATACTGGTCGCGAAATTGAAGGAATTTCAGTTAATGGTGGCAAGTTATATGTTAACTTGGCACAAAGGGCTGAGTTATTGGTCAGCATGAAAATTGACTAAAAAAATAAGAGCTAATTGCTCTTATTTTTTTTGTTCTTTTCTTGACAGTCAGAACAAATACCAAAAATTTCCAAGTGACTGGTTGAAGTCACAAAACCGGTTTGTTTCTCAGCTTCTAACTGCATTTTCTTTTCAATCGTAGCGAAATCGGGATAGTAAACATCAGCAATTTTTCCGCATTGTTTACAAATGATATGAAAATGGGGCTCAACCATAAAGTCGTAATGAAGCGAGTCGTCACCATTTTTGATTTCAACGACAATGCCTTCATCGACCAGTTTATTTAATGTGTTGTATACGGTAGCTCGATAAGTTGGTTCTTGACCGCTAATTGCCGCAAAAATAGTAGCCGCTGTGGGATGATTATGATGTGACATTAAATACTGTAGTATTTTTAAACGTGGTTTGGTAACTTTTAAATGATGATCGCGTAATAAGCTTTCAACTTCCTCCAGATTTTGCTCTGGTGAAAGGTTTCCAGCTGCAAGTTTTTCTGACACAGGGGTTCATCTCCTCATATTTTTAAGTTAAGTTTAGCATTAATTGCATTAAAAAGGGCATTTTACAATAATCTTTAAATTAGTCTTGACCACTTATCTTACCCAGCATTATTGCGCCCAGATTGATTGTGAATTCTTTGCGGTTGTAATTAGTGGTAAAAATAAATTAGTGTAACCGGTTGATCATGAGCTTTAAAAGTGTAAAACTAGATGATAGATATTAATTTAGAAAGGTAAAAAGCTAATGAAGATAAAGTTGAAAAGTAATATTTTGATTGCCAGTGCAGTCATTGCAGTTGGTTTATCTGTAGGAAGTAACGGGGCAACTACCCAGGCTAAAAGTTATCGGCAAGCTGTAACCAAAATTGCTGGAGATAATAACTACGCGGTTTATCACCATGTGTCTAAAAGTGGTCCATCCGGTAAATTTACCTCGACTAAGTACTTTAAGCATGGTCAAATTCAGTCCAAACAATCTTTAAGTACTAAAAAAGGCAAGTTTTGGAAGATCATTGTTGATGGACGCAATGTTGGTTGGGTAAATGAAAACTTCTTTGCAAAAAATGAAATTTCGGTTGCGAAAAACGTCAGCTTGGTTCAAAACGATGATTCCACTTTTAAGGCGCGTGACGCGATCAACTATGTAACGGACAGTTCAGGTACAACCGTAGATGTAAGTAAAGTCGATGTTTCAAAGGCAAGCGTCAGTTCAAAAACGCCTGGCAAGACAACGATCGATTATCAATACGGCAAAGCAAAAGCAAGTGTTGACGTAACCGTGCGTTCCGATAAAAGTGAAGGCATAGTCCGTGCCGGCCTAACACCAAAGAATGGTCCGAAAGAAGTTTCTACTTGGAAAGGTAGTTCAAAGTCATCCTCAAGGAATTGGAATGCTGCTCATCATTATACTTCTGAAACTAGCTCA
This sequence comes from uncultured Lactobacillus sp., assembly GCA_945281075.1. GTDB lineage: Bacteria > Bacillota > Bacilli > Lactobacillales > Lactobacillaceae > Lactobacillus. The sequence goes on from CALYQE010000017.1 coordinate 16,295, forward strand.
AATACTTTTCGTTCAAATGGCTTAACCTTAAAAACAAAGCTCTTCCAGCCACGTTTTGTCAGTCTAGGCTACCATGAAGCAGGTGATAAGATGGGGCAGGTAGGGGTAATCCCGGAAGGAATTTCCGTTAATGGTTCAGACTTTACCGTTGCCTTATTTAATTCCAGCCGCGATCAAAAGGGCCACCTGGTAACTTATGATCTTAATCATGTCGGTAAGTATGCTGCCCAAAATCTGGCTAACCTAAAATGGTCAACCTTTAAAAAATATGCTTCTCATATTAAAGTTAGTCCATATATTAAGCTGGGGCACGGTCAGGCAATCGGTTCTTCAGCCAATTATATCTACGTAATCGCTAATAACAATACGACCAGCAATTCGAATGATTCCGAAGAAATCCTGCAGATCCGGAAATCAGATATGAAGATTAACCAGATCTGGACCTTCAGAATTTCGAACGGTGGCAATCCGCGCTATATTCATAATGCGACCTTTGTTGATGATAACACGATGTATTGCTTGTTCCATAATGGCGGCAATGGCTATTATGAATACTGGAAGGTAACCAGAAATGGCGATACTTGGACACCAGAAGAAGTTGGGGCGACAAAGGGCAACTTTGTCAGCAACCATTCGCCGGTTCAAGGCTTTACTTATGATGCCAACCACAAACAATTTTATGTAGGATTCAATGATTATATCTTTAAAATTGCGCAAGATGGCACGTATCAAAAAACGTATCATTTTAACGTTAAGCGTGAAATTGAAGGCTTGTCGGCATCCGGTAACAAGCTATACGTTGAGTTCGCTCAGCGAGGCGAGTTGACTGCAGGTAAAATTAACTAAAGCATGCAGTCCACCTAATTGAAAAAGCACAGTTTAGTTTTCGAGCTAAATTGTGCTTTTTGTGTGTTAACATAGTGTCTTGATTTGTTAACGCGGAAAAAGCAACGCAAACTGCTCGGTTTTGCTGCCGGCTTTTCCCCTTTTAGAAGCAACAAAAAAGCCGCCTTGATCAAGGCGACCTTTTTAATTTAGTGCTTAAGCTTTTGCATCTTGGTGTTTCTTAATAGTTGGTAAAATCATTCCCAGCAGTAGTAACACAATTGGCGTTGCAATGTTAAGTCCTAGCGTAAATGGATCAGGTGAGTACATTCCCATCAAACAGCACGCAATGGTGACAAGCAAGCCCCAAGTTGCAAGGGTATAGGCTAAACCTTGGTGCTTGGTCATTTCGTAATTTTGACCATTATGGAATTTAGCAGCCTGCTTGCGTAACGCGATGTAAGCAATAAATACCCATAAATAACGCATTGGCATCACGATGGAGTTTAGCTTCACAAGCTGTGCCATGATTGCTTGCGCATTTGGCATGATGGCCTGTAAAACAATTAAACCGCCTGATAAGCAGACAACCATCCAAATACCGTTAATATAGGCACCATGCTTGTTGATCTTAAGTAATTTCTTTGGAATATAGTCTTTTGCTTCTTTGCTACCAAGTAAAATTCGTAATGGTGCATCGATACTAATTACCAAGGCTGAGAATTGACCGATCACGTTGCACCAGGCATAGATGTACATGAACAAGCCGCCAACGCCATAGTAATCACCTAATTTTCTAAAGGCCATGTAAGGTCCGTTAGAAATATACTCATTCAAGTTAGCGTTGACAGTCTTTGGATCAAACATCATTGCTAATGCAAGTGTTCCCAAAATAGCCGAAATCATTACCATTGCAGCTAAGCCGAGCATTGATTTAGGGAAGTTGCGTGAAGGATCTTTTAACTTATTAACGTAAGGTGAGATCTTTTCTGCTCCTCCGACTGCAAATACTAAAATCGAAAGTGAGGTAAAGTACTTAATATTAAAATCAGGAACAAAGTTTTTCCAGTTCCAGTTGATGCTGTTCAAGCCTGCATGAGGATTAATCATTGGTGCGGCAAACATCATGATAATAAACAGAATTGACATGATAAACATTGACGAACCAGCTAAGGTTGACAGTGTTTTAATCACAGGCAAGCCGCGACTGGCAACCCAGCAGAAGAACAGAAAAACTGCCAGTGTGGCAAGTTGAGTAACTGTCGTAGGCAAGCTATCGTACCAAGTGGTGTTACCAAAAATGCCCCAGGACATGCCTCTTAGACCACCGGTTCCTTTACTGGAAATATAAACGACGTGAACAGCCCAAAAAGTCCAACCAGCGTAGTAAGCCCATTTAGCGCCGAGCGTTGCGTTAATCCAAGAGGAAACGCCACCTTCAGAATCTTTAAAAACAGAACCTAATTCACCGACCATTAAGGCATATGGTATAAAGAACAAAAGGAAGATAACAATCCAACTGAGGATAACCTTTGTACCATCAAAATAAATGAACCCATTAACAACATTCCCGAAACTCCAAACGATTGAGAATGCCATCGTTGCTAATGTAGGCCACATCATTTTTTTTGAATTTTCTTGTGATGTTTCCATAACTTTTTATTTCTCCTATAAAAAAACAATAACTCCAACATTGTAACGCAGAATATCGGGAAAAGCCATTATTTTTTAATAATAGTAGAAGCATGTCCTAATTGTTCGACTGAGTTTTGGCTTGTATTATTCAAGTAGCCTCAAAAAAGGTGGATGCAAATATTTACTTTGCTTTTATCAAAGATTAAAATTAAAAGTATATTTTTAAATTGCAAATATATTTTTAATCTATAGGTGACTATGAAAAAACTACTAGTTTAAAAGCAGGGTTAGTTGCGATTTTTGAGCAAAAGCAGGAGAAAAAGGATGCCAAATTTGTTAGAAACAAACAACATTGTCAAAAAGTTTAAGGAGCAAGTCGTATTAGATGGGATAAACTTACATGTACCAGAAAACAAGGTTTACTGTCTTCTTGGTCCTAACGGCGCGGGCAAAACCACCCTCATGAAAATTTTGACGGGGATGATTCCGGCCACGAGCGGACAAGTTCAATTTGCCGGTCATGAGTGGACTAGGTCTGACTTGGCGGATATTGGTTCATTAATTGAAAATGCTCCGTTGTATGGCAATTTAACTGCGACCGAAAATCTGCAAGTAATTTGTCGTTTACGGGGAGCTGCTGAAAGTGAGATTCCCAATATTTTGCAAACCGTGGGGCTCGCTAATACTGGAAAAAAACTAGCTATAAACTTTTCGCTGGGAATGAAAGAGCGGTTGGGAATTGGTCTGGCCCTAGTTGGCGATCCGAAACTTTTGATTTTGGACGAGCCAACCAACGGTCTTGATCCACTCGGCATTCAGCAATTGCGCAAATTGATTGCTGATTTCAAGCAAAGAGAGATTACAATTATTATCTCCAGCCACATGCTATCTGAAGTAGAGCATTTAGCCGATAATATTGGTATTATTGGTGGCGGCAAGCTGCTTCTTGAGCAAGAATATGATCATGAAACTGATTTGGAGAAGCTCTTCAACTCCACTTTGGAAAAGGCTGGTGTTTTTAATGTTTGATGTTTTACTAAACGAAATTCTGAAGGATAAACGAACACTAATTAGATCAATCACTATTGTTTTCCCGCTTTTGATTATTATTTTCACTATGCTATTTTTCAATTCAACGGGCTATGTGATTGAAAGTACGATTAACCAGTGGGGGTTTTTATATTTTAATTTATATTTAGCCTTGATTATCGGTCTCATTGATCGTCACGAAAAAGCTGGCACTGAGTATAAAACGATTTTAAGTTCCCCAAATAACTTGTTGACGTTTGAGTTAGGCCGGATATTGCATGGGGTACTGCTCTCTTTTCTAGTTAGCCTATTTTTAGCACTGTTTCTTTTTTTAGCTAGCTTTATTTTTCCAACGAAAGTGGGGATCACCCCCTGTTTACTGGCAGCTGGCGGTCTGTTCTTGACTACAATCTGGCAAATACCCCTGTATACGTGGTTAAGTAGAATAACCAACCTCTATGTGACAATTGGCCTGGCTTTTCTTGGGTCGATAATTAGCATTTTTTGCTTAGGCACGTCTACTTGGGGGCAAATCATCCCGTTTAGCTGGTCGGACTTATTTCCAGTTGCCTTGATAAAAGTGCATGTCAATGGCATACCACTAAAAACGGGCGAAGTTGCGCCTAATGCTACTTGGACTATCCTGGCTTCAATTATCCTATTTATTCTGCTTAGCTATTTGGCAGCATACTCTTTTAGAAAGCAGGTGACTAAGAATGCCTAAAGCGATTTTTAAAGCCGAAAATATTAAATTGCATCGCAGCATGCTGCTTTATTTACATTTAGCCGCCTTAATTATCTTTCCATTGCTGCTGGGGGTTTATTACGGTGGCCGGAAGAATTTGATCAATTCGGCTAATATGGTTGATACGTTTAATACAATTTTGGCCCTTATTTCACCGCTGGCGATTAGTATTGTCGTTTCTTTAGTTTTCGACCGTGAAGAAAAAGCCGGGAATTTTCAAAATTGGTTAACCCAACCCATGAGCAAGGGCAAAGTGATTATGGGCCAGCTAACTTATTACTGGTTGCTGTATGTAATTGAAGTTATCGGCACAAACTTAATTTATTACTTGATCTTAAGTGGTGTCTATCACGTGGCCGGTATTTCTTTTCTTAAGCTGTTTTCACTCAGTATTGTCTTTGCTCTATTAGGCTTTTTGCAGTATGGGTTTGCGGAACTAATTGCTTTGAAGTGGAGCATTGGCGGCAGCTTGATCTTAGGCTTTTTTGGCTCAGTAATTTCAATGTTAGCAGTAACGCCCTTATTTGATTTAGTTTGGCCGTTTATTCCTTGGGCATGGCAAAGTCGTTTAAGCATTTTTTGGCGGCTTAATATCCCGGATGATTATGTCCGAGTAGCGGCGTTGTCTTATCTGATACCGGTAATTTTATCTGTTATCTTTAGCTGGCTGATTTTCCGCTACTTTAGTCATTGGCAAGGAAAAGCAGAATAAAAAATCAGTGGAAATTTGTTTGAGTTAACAGGTCAGTGCAATAAAGCTTATTAAAGCAATTGGGCCGACTTGTTTTTTTGACAAGAAAAACAAACCTGCTAAAAAAAAGCGGGTATAAGGGATAATACTGATTTTGACTTAAATTCGAGCAGCTTGAAGATGAAAGATGCGATCTGTAAGCAAACAAAAAACATAGCTACTTTAAAAGCGGCTATGTTTTTGACATTATTAATGGGCCCCCTGAGAGTCGAACTCAGATTTTAAGAACCGGAATCTTACGTG
>CALYQE010000018.1 GCA_945281075.1 uncultured Lactobacillus sp.
TGGTTCCAACTAATGCAAATTTTGGGACTGATAATCGGAATTTTAATTGAATAAAATTTTTTAATTGAATATAAAAGCTACGCTTCAATCAGCGTAGCTTTTATATTTCAAAAATTGCTATTTGCTTAAAACGATTTTTTCGTAAAGCTTGACAGTTAAAGCATAATAGAATAAATAAAGAATAATAAAAATTGTAAATGGCAGCCAAATGCCACGGTATGGATGCAAGATTAGTCCCCTAAATAATTTGAGGCCGAAGAGCACATCTATTATTCCTAGAATTGCTGGTAGTGTGAATAAGGAGCCAATTTCCCATTTAATCGAGCTGCGTAATAATTGCGCACGCGTTCCCATTTTGGTCAGCATCCGGTAGCGCTGCCGGTCATTATATGCCCCGCTTAAAACTTTAAACATTAAGGTTGAAGCGAGCATGGTCAAAAAGGCTAGTCCTAAAAAGAAACCCATGAATTCAAAACCACTGCTGTATGCAACGATTGCCTGATAGGCATTTGCTTTGCTTGCCCGATAAATGTTGTCAGCTTGCGGCTGCTTTTTTAATTGCAGCTGCTCTAGGTGCAAAATCTGGGGAAAATCGCGGGCAAAGTCTTTGACCCTGATTAAGGTTATAGCTTCTGGTTGCCCTTTTACACTGCGCCACTTCTTTTGCGAGACGATGGTAGTAATTTTACCATCATTATTAGGGTATAACGTACTCAGAGCAGGTGCCAGATTAACTTTTGCAACAGTTGCCACCCGCATTTTCATTACACCATTTTGGTCATTATAGCTGGCTACTTCTTTTGTTTTAAGCGGATGATGAGCAAATTCTGCTTTTTGGAAATAAACGTGGTTGTTTTTGGTTTTAAAGTGGTATGTTTGCCGGCTCTTGATTGCTAATTTTGCGAGACCCTTTTTGACTGGTTTTGAAGAACTGACCACCACAGTATCATAATAATAGCCGTCGGCAACCTGATCTCTCAATGAATTAAAATTCATGCCAACCGTAATTGCACCCAGTGCCAAGGCAAAAAGCAGCGAAATCATGGTTAGAACGCGGGTATAACTGTGCAAGCGAAATTTCAATTGGCCTAATGTAAATATCCGAATGCCGCGATAGGAAAATTTTTTTCTCTTTAACAGCAAGTTAATGATAGAAGTAAAAACCGCGTGAAAAACAAAATACGAACCAGCAATAATTGTAATTAAAGCCGTCGGAATAATAGTAAAAATTTGGTTAGCATTTAGGGTCATCACATAATAGCCAACAGCTAAAAGGCCAATTCCTAAAGCTGCTTCAATTAATAACGGCAGTGGATGCCGGTTGAGCTTGACAGGTGTTTGATCTTCGTGCAGTAAATTGATTACTTGCGTATGGGTCAACTTACGAACATTGGCTAAGGCGCCAAGTAAAAAGACAATGACAAAGAAAATGATCGTTCCCAAAATCGCATTGGGTAAAATAACCTGAAAGTGATTTATTGCTAATCCCAGTTTGCCGACTAATAAATGCGAGACTACTGCCGTCAGGCCAAAGCCTAAGATGATCCCTAAACAGACCGCCAAAATTCCGGTAAGCAAAGTTTCACAAAAAATCAGCATGCCAATCCGCGTGCTTTTGGCACCGAGCATCATATACATCCCATAATCGTGTTTACGCATGCTTAATAAAAAGGTATTGGCATAAATTAAATAAACAAATGTGATAATGACCAGCAAGACAATTCCGAAAGCAAAAATATATTTAACAAAATCTGTTCTGCTAACCAAAATGTCCTTAGTGATAAACGCAGGATTAATGGCAATTGTCAAAAACATGTAAAAGATCATGCTAGCAACAACTAAACCTGAAAAAAGAACAAGATAGTCTTTGAAACGGCTCTTAATGCCAGTTAGTGATAGTTTCAAAATCATAATATTTCTCCAACTGCAAAAGTCTTAAATAATCTAAGCAAGCGCTTGCTTTTTTTCTTTTGCTTTCTCTTGCTCTGGTAAAACTATTCTTTGATAGAGCTTAATTGTTATTGCATAGTAACCAATGTAAAGAACAATAAAGATCGTAAACGGAATCCATAAATGATGGTAAGGGTTAGGCAAAAGAATTCTAAACAGTTTCAGACCAAACAAAACATCAAGGATTCCTAACACCGCAGGAAGCAGGAATAATATTCCTAACTCGTTTTTAATTGACGTACGCAATACTTGCGCACGAGCACCAATTTGATAAAGCATCTGGTACCGTATCTGGTCTCTGGCTGCCCCGCTCAATACCTTAAACATCAAAGTCGAAGCCAGCATGGTCAGAAAAGCGAGTCCTAAGAAAAAGCCCATGAATTCAAAGCCGCTGCTAAAATTACTAATTAGTTGATAAAAAACCGGTTTGCTTTCGTTAAATTGGTTAATGTAATGTGGGTTTTCTTTTAATTGCAACTGCTGAATTTTTAACATTGCGGGGTAATCTTGCTCGAAGTCTTTAACTGAAAGCAAAGATAAAAAGTGACGTTTCCCAGATAAGCTGCGCCAACCAGACCGCGAGACCATCTTGATTTTTTTAGACGACCCAAGTAAGGAACTAAAGGCATTGTTAGCATGAGTATCTGGCTTATCTAGTTGACTAAGTGCCAAATTAACGGTCTTGTATCTGGGCTCATGACCAGCTAAATAAGCTTTCTTGTCTTTAAGCGGCTGTTTTTTTAATTCATCCCGCATAAAATAGAGGTTTTTCCGGCTTTCTTTATAATGATACGTTTGCTCAGAAGAAACATGTAATTTGGCAACCTCTTTTTTAACCGCAGGCGATGAACTGACGACAATGTTATCGTAATAGATACTTTCATTAGCTAGATCCTTAAGAGTCGTGAAATTAAGTCCCACCGTGATTGCACCTAGTGCTAAAGCAAACAAAAGTGAGATGATCGTTAAAATTTTAGTTAAGTCATGCAGCCGAAACTTCAATTGTCCCAAGGTAAATATACGCAACCCACGATACGAAAACTTTTTTCTTTTAAGTAAGAAATTAATAACGCTAATGCACATGGCATTGAAAATAAAATACGTTCCTGCAACAATCGTTATGAGAGCCCCCGGAATAATTAGCAAAAACATGCCTAAAGGCAGGCCTAAGATATAGTAACCAGCTCCCAATAATAGCAAGCCGAAAACAGCTTCAACTGCAAGCCTAACTGGATGATGACCAAGTTTAGCTGGTTTTTGATCCTCTTTTAGTAAGCTGATAATTGGCGTGTGCGTTAACTTGCGGACATTATGAATAGCGCCCCAAAAGAACATAAAAATGAAGAAAACGAGAGTCCAACCAATTGCTTGCGGATAAATCACCACAAAGTGAGTAATCTGTAAATTTAATTTTGTAATGAGTAGCTGCGACACAATGGCAGTTAAGCCGAAGCCCAAGATAATGCCTGCAATTGTCGCCAATGTTCCCGTAATTAAAGTTTCTAAAAAAATCAATAGCCCTATGCGCCTGCTTTTAGCACCCAGCGACATAAACATGCCATAATCGTGCTTGCGCATACTGAGCAAAAGCGAATTGGCATTAATTAGGTAAACAAAAGTTATGAGAACTAATAAAACAATGCCAAACGCAAAGGTGAAATTAAGATAATCTGTTGATGCACTAACATCATGGCTAATGAAAGAAGGATTAATGGCAATTGTTAAAAACATGTAAAAAATCATGCTAGCAACAACTAAACCAGAAAAAAGAATAAGGTAGTCTTTGAAACGGCTTTTAATGCCAGTTAAAGAAAGTTTCCAAAGCATAGTTTTCCTCCTAAACTTCCGCACCTAAATGCTCAATTAATTGGTGATAAAATTCTCGTCTTGGTAATTCTTGTTTGAGTAGTTGTTCACCAATCTTGCCATCTTTAATAAACAGAATGCGACTAGCAAAACTGGCGGCCAATGGATCATGAGTAACCATTAATGTTGTAATACTGTCATTAATATTCAAATCACTCATTGTATCAAGCAATTCACGGGCACTCTTAGAGTCAAGTGCGCCGGTCGGCTCATCTGCCAATAAAATTGCTGGTTCATGAACCAAAGCTCTTGCCGCTGCAACTCTTTGCTTTTGTCCACCAGAAACCTCAGCCGGATATTTATTCATAATCTGCGTAATGCTTAATCTAGAAGTAATGCGGTCAACTAATGGATCAATTCTGCTAGCCGGTACACCTTGCAGTGTTAATGGTAAGGCAATATTTTCCCTATTAGTCAAATTTTCAAGCAAGTTAAAATCTTGAAAGATAAATCCAATCTGTTTGCTTCTGAAATCCGCCAACTGGTTAGCATTAAGACTGCTGTTATCTTGCTGATTAATAAAAACATGCCCTGTTGTTGGTTTATCAAGCGTAGAAAGAATATTCAGCAAGGTCGTTTTGCCTGAACCTGAAGCACCCATAATTGCTACAAATTCCCCTGAATTAACGGCAAAATTAATTCCCTTAAGTGCTTGATATTGCTTTTCTCCACGCTTGCCATAAGTTTTGGTAACTTGATCTACACGTAAAATTTCAGTCATCGTTCAACCTCATCTTTATCACTCTGTATTATTTACCTAATACACTATACCAAAAATTAGGGACTGTCAATCAAAAAAAGCCATTTGCAAAGCAAATGACTCTTTAATTAATTTAGTTTTAGCTTAAATTAGCTAACTTACCTAATTCTACTCATCACTGTTTTTAACGGCAGCACAATTATCGGCGTAACAATAGCAGTTAAAACCGCTTCAACTAGTCCGTTAATACCTAGAGCAACAATTAAAGCTTGAATTAAAGGCGTTCCCGCCGCAAAATTGCCCAAATAGTTAGTCAGCTTCGCTGCATTGCCCATGAAAACAACACTAGTAATCAAAATAACAAAAATGGTGTTGGTAAGGGACGTAGCCGCACCGGCCACAACGTAGCTAAGGCGCTTAAAACGACTAGCTCGTTTTTGAGCAAATTTGTCGATTAAGCCCGGCAAAAATCCGGCTAAAATGCTCGGGATCAAAGCAATAAAAACATTTTGAAATAATAACAGACTAACCATATCTCCCGGCTGGGTGTAAGCCAAGATCAGTCGTAAAATTCCCCAAAATAAGCCAAACAAAGTACCGGCTAAAGGCCCCATCAAAACTGCATAAACAGCCACCGTCAACGGGGCGGTGGTAATTGCCGGCAAAGCTGGCAGAATCCGAATGTAGCCAATATTGGGGACAAAGGTTTGCAGTAAAAAAATGGCAACAAATAAGGCCGTAATGGCCAAGTTGCTAGTTTGCTTCCTACGCATCAACATCTCTCCTTAATAACACTGTGCCATTATATTGCTAAACCTGGCAGACCGCAAATATTTGCACTCATGATCAAGCAGCGTCAAACCTGCTGCTTTTGGTAAAATTGTTTCAGCTGTTCGGCCTCAATAACCAATTTTTCATCGTTATCCACCTGCGATAATTTGTAGCCCACAAAATAAGGCGAAGCAGAAAAACGCGCGATTAGTTTAGCACAAATAGCTTCTTTTTGACGCGGATAAAAGAACAGATTATAAGAATCGCACCGCCCATTAGACAGGACGTTTAATAGGTACTTGGCACAGGTTTGGATCCAATCGGCCCAGACATCAAGCCCCTGATTATTATGCAGGTTAACGTTGAACTCAACATAGCCTTGAATTGGATATTGAGCAATGTTAACCTCAACATTGCGGTCATCAAATAAAGTAATGCCCTGAAAGTTTCGTTCACTGACATAATGATACCCGTCTTGTTTTTTTAAGCCAACAATTTGCATGTGCGGATGAACTAGCGAGCCCCCCGACTGCGGACCGAAGTTTTTATACCACAAGATTGAACGATATTTTCCCTCACTGCGCAAAAGATTAAAGCACTCCAAAGAAAAGCGTAAGAGCTCACGGTTTTGCTGCTGGGAATAAGTCGTCAGATCGCCCTGGTGGTCGCTTGATTCAATCAAAACGGTTTGCAAAGTATCACGTAGCGTTGGATATTTGTTGCGCAGCCAGATCATATCGCCTTTTTGCCGATAAATATTGCTTAGCTGATCAACTTCACAAAAAGGACAGTCAGCTTGGTTCTTAACTTTGCGATATGAATTTGGTTTTTCCTTGGCAATGTTGACATCAAAAACTAGTGGATCGTTCTCCATACTAACCTCCTCTGATTTTTCCTAATTATTAGATTTTACTAGCATTAAAATAGATGATAAACTGGAAACGCAGTTTATTAAGAAAAGTAACTTACGGTGAATAGAATCTATGGAATCTAGAAACAACTTAAAGAAATACAATAATCGCAATAATTTATTCTTAATCCTCGCGGGAATTATTTTGATTTTAGCAGTTGTCTTCGGTGTTATGATGTACAACCACCACGTTGAATCACAAAAAGAAGCAAGAGCATTTGCTACTAATCATTTTAACCCAAACGTAAGTATTTATGGCGTTAATGTTGGAAATTTGACCGTTAAGCAAGCTACCAACAAGATCAATCAAAAGGGCAACAACATCGTGACGCTCGAAAAAGGAAAAACCTCAATCGAACGCGACCCGAGCATTGAAACGATTGATCGGCAAACTGTAGCTAAATACTTTGACAAGCAGCACACAACAATGCCCGATAAGCAAAACTATGAGTATCAAAATACGACTTTAATGGCTGCCAGCAAGAAGCTCAATGCGGTTGGCCAAGCCAAACTCAACTATCAGCTCGCCGGCAAATCATATCAACTGTTAGCTAACAAATTGCTTAATAAGGTCGTCTTCAAAGAGCAAAAATACGTTTTTATTAATTCGGAAAATTTAACCGCTGCGCTGAACAAAATTGATCAAGAAAATACCACCATTCACCAGAGCTATCGGTTTAAGGTGCCAAGTAAAAACAAACTAAATAAAAAAGAAATCACCATTAAAAACCAAAGCTATGGTTGGGGCGTCAACGTTAAAAAGGCGCAGCATGCGGTTGAACAGGCCTTTTTATCCGACAAAACCACTTTAGATGGCCAAGATTACCTTTACGGCTTAGGTTACAGTACGTATGGTTTAGGCTATGGCTTAAATAATCATGGCATTGGCAGTGACTACATTGTCATTTCACTGAAAAAGCAGGAGCTTTGGATCATTCGTAAAGGAAAATTGGACGTTCACCTTACGGACATCGTTACCGGTACCGAAAAAGGCAGCAAGAACAACCGCACCCCTCAAGGCGTGTGGTACATTCACTACAAACAAAAGCATGCCGTTTTACGCGGAAAAAATGATGATGGCTCTAAATACGCCTCTCCTGTTCAATATTGGATGCCGTTTACCCTCACTGGCTGCGGCTTGCATGATGCAGCTTGGCGTCAGGACTGGAGTAAAACTGCCTATTTGCGCGGCGGCTCGCACGGCTGTATCAATATTAAGCCCCGTGAGATCAAGTCTGTCTGGCGCAATGTCGTTAAACATGAAGCAGTCATTGTTTACGACTAATTTAACTAATTTAATGCAAGACGCATAAAATGTAATTAGAGGTTGCCTGTTTTCGATTAAACGGGCAGCCTTTTTACTTTAGGACAAAATTGGCACACAAAAACTCCGAAATCATTTTCTTAATTTCGGAGTTCTTTTTTATTAAGTTGCTAGTTTCAGCTTGTCAGCTAAATTTCCTCTTTAACCGCCTGATTAACGGCAGCTTTTTCATGGTCAACAATATCTACCTTAGAGGCAATTACGTTGCTGTCCATCTGGATTTCGCGCCCAAGTCCAGGTTGGTTTACTTTGGGCCCAAAGAACGAATTAAATTCGTTCAATCTATTAGTTGTATGGAAGACTTTGGCGGTCACAGTGATGAAAGTGGTAAATTCCATATCTCCACCAACCGTCTTTTCCAGCCATGACCATTCATCACGCAACCAATTCCAGGCAAGCTGCTCGCCTTTTGGATTGGTTAAAGTCTGCACATACCATCCGCGCAAGTCTTGCGGCTTAATCACATCAGCATCTTCAAAGTTAGTTACAATTTGTTCAAGTTCTTGTTGGTCTTTAGTTGAAGTAATTGCTGCGCTCAAATCACCCTTAAAGTATGGATCAACCGTAGTCCGGTACTCATTAGTTAGACGTTCTACCAGACCGGCTTGGTGATAGTTTTTCACTTCATTAACCAGCACATATGGCCGAATTGAGGCTTCAATTTCAGCTAAATGTTCATGATTTGCGGTAAAAATCTGATGGCCCTGCTCGCTGACAGCTTGATTATTAGCATAAAGTGTTGCAGCTAGGGCTAATGGCCGAACTTGAAGATCATCAGCACTATCAGTTTCTTTTGCCTGCCAGCCTAAACGCTTAAATTGCGGCTCAAATAATTGATTATAAAATGCTTTTAGATTCTTTTCTTCAGCTGACTCCGGAGCAACAAATTTACGCAGTTGATCCATCAGGTTCGATAATGCAGCGATCACAATATTGGATTTTGAGGCAGCAAATTTTGGCAACAATGGAACAATTTCTGCGTAAGAGATTTGCTTGCCTTCAGCCAGCAAACCAAGATCTTGCAATAACTGCAACTGGTCAACCGGCTTCAATTGATCAACCTCAGTCATGAGATCAGCCATCAGAGTTTGATCGTAATTAACAATAAAGTGAGACGTATTACCAACATTCACGCGCAAAGGCTGACCAGCTTGGGTACGCAACTCCTTGTAATCACCTAAGTCAAGCTCACGCTCAGACATGATTTGCGGTGCGTTAAAGTTGGCATTCAACGGTATCGCCCATTTGCGGCCAGCATCTTTGCCAGCACCAACAAAGAATTGCTTTTGATTTAAGATTAAGTGACCATTTTCGTCAACCTTAGCGCTAACTACCGGATAGCCTGGCTGATCAAGCCAAGTGTGCATGATCTTGCCAATGTCAAGATCCGTTGCCGTTGAAAGTGCGTTCCACAGGTCGTCACCAGTCGCGTTGTTAAACTGATGATGGTCAAAATAATTCTTTAAGCCCTTGCGCAAGGCGTCATCGCCTAATAAAGCACGCACCATGACCAGCATCCGTGAACCTTTGGCATAAACAATCGCACTGTCAAAAATTGAGTCAATATCAGCTGGATGTTCAACTTGAACGTGAACGGATTGTACGCCATCGATTGCATCCCGGTTTAAAGCAGCCGGTACTTCCGAAATCTGGTAAACATTATCCCAGACATGCCATTCAGGCTCCAAAGCATCAACCGAAACATATTCCATCATGTTGGCAAAACTTTCGTTTAACCAGAGATCATCCCACCATCTCATGGTTACCAAGTCACCAAACCATTGGTGGGCCAATTCATGTGCAACTACCGATGCAACGTATGCTTTTTGATCAGTGGTTGCGTTATCAGGATCAAGTAAAACCGCTGCTTCACGGTATGTGATCAAGCCCCAGTTTTCCATTGCTCCAGCAGAGAAGTCTGGTAAAGCCAGCTGCCAAGAGTGGGGCAATGGGTACTTAGTTTGATAAAATTCTTCGTAAAATTCAATTCCCCGTTTGGCAATGTCCAAGGCGAAGTCTAATTCCTTGGCCTGATGAGCTTTAGTTGCAAAAACGCCCACCTTCACACCATCTTTAGTTTCCGTCATTTTGCTTTGTAATTCACCAAAGGCAAAAGCAACTAGATAGCTGGACATTCTGACGGTCTTTTCGAAATAATGCACTCCGTTTTCAGTCTTAATTTCGGGCATATTAGCAATTGTTGTTTCGCCTTCATGCTCATCGTATTTAAGCGCTAAAGAAAAAGTTGCCTTCGCTTCAGGCTCATCCACACAAGGAAAAGCCTGCCGCGCTGCCGTAGTTTCAAATTGTGTCCCAATAATTTGCTTTTTTACGCCATCAACATTGTAATATGAAGGATAGATCCCCATCATCGTATCTGTGAGCGGAGCAGAATAAGCAATCTCAATCGTTACCTTGCCTGTTTTGCCTAGGTCGATTTTAATTGCTTCCTCGTCATCATTAACCGTAAATGGTAAATCATTGCCCTCACTTTTAACGGTCTTAATTGAAAGTTGCTTTTGATTAATTAAAATTGGACTTTCAATTGCTTCACCGGTAATGGTTGTTGTGCCGTCAATCGTCTTTTTTTCACGATTAACGTCAATAAACAAGTCATAGTGATCTGGATGAAAAGTTTCGTAAAAATGCTTTGTTGCCATAATTGCCTCCTAAAGTTAGTCATTCCCTTAAATTCTACCAAAACTAGCTAGAAATAACATTAAAACTTGTTTGTAAGAGTTGCGTGTTATTTTTGTAACAGCAATGAAATATTGCCTGTGTATCATAAGTTTAGATTAAAAAAGTGACTTTTGATAGGGAATGAAGAAATTGAATAAAAGTAAAGGTTTTATATTTAAGTTAATCGCAGCTTTAGCATTATCTTTCGGCTTCACTGTAATTGCACAAACAACTAACGATAATTCAACTGTTCAAACCGTTCAAGCGGCTAGAAAGCTATCCAAACGTGAGCGTGCAGCCAAGGAATGGATTGCAGCAAGAGAATCTGGTGGCAATTACTACGCTAGGAATGGTGTTTGTTATGGCAAATACCAATTAAATATTAATTACTTACGCGGAAACTATTCTCCTAAGAATCAAGATGCGGTTGCCGACAATTATGTTTACGGCCGCTATGGTTCATGGGTTAATGCCAAGAACTTTTGGTTAAGTCATCATTGGTATTAAAATCCGCAAATAATTTCTGTTCCTAATTAAGAAAATAGGCTGACAAGTTGTCAGTCTATTTTTTGTTGCGCTGTTTTTCTTTTGCTCACTATTGCTTAATAAAAAAAGAGACCTCATGCAAAAGAGGTCTCTCTTTAACCAGGTTGAGCACTAGGCATTAGTGCTTTAACAAATGAGCTTTCGCCGGTTCACTTCTTAGCCAGCCAGCAAAAAAGGCAAAGCCAAAAGTAAGTACGGCGATTAGCGCTCCTAAGATGAACAAGCCATTGCTGTTATTAAGAGCAATTGTCTGTTCATCTTTTAAAAAGCGACTTGACTCATTAACTTGATTGCACAATCCAAAGAATAACATGATTAGACTGCTTAAAGTTAGTGCGCCATTAATCGCTGTTAAAACTTTTATTTTCGTTAACTTCAAAAAATCATGTCCTTTCTTTTGATTCAAATATGTGCCATTATATACCTTTCAGCAGTAAATGCAATAGCTTTGCTTAAAAAACTTGACATTTTTTAATTTTTATATTAGTAAAGCTGCCATCTTTTGCTCGTTTACCATTCACTTGCCAGCCATTCCTGAGCAAGTTCAAACCAATGCGCTGCGTGCGGATTCTCCTGCCACTCGCGCCCTTTGGTTACCATGTCGGCACGGCCTAAAGAAAAGCCGTGGCCGCCGCGATTAAAAATGTGCACCTCGCATGGCACTTTTTGCTCATGCAGGGCCGCAGCGTATTCCATTGTGTTTGTTACCAAGACAACCGGGTCATCCCAAGCATGAAAAATGAAGGTCGCCGGCGTTTTCTCCGTAACGCCTAACGCACTGTTTTTGACAAAGTCGTCCGTAGGAACCTTATCAGTTTCATCTTCTGGGACATCAAAGCCTATTTCGGCTAAGTTGATTAGCGGGTAGCCCAAGATTGTTTTATTGGGTAAAACTTCTGCACTCTTAAATGCAAAGTCTTTTTGATATTGCTTTGAATTAGCCATGCTATTGGCAAAACTGGCAACGTGACCGCCCGCTGAAAAACCAACCGTCACAATTTTGGCTGGATCGATTTGATATTCCGCAGCATGATCACGGAAATACTTAACCGTGGTCAAAACATCCAGCCCTGCATCGGGGTAAATTTCGCCCTCATCTTGCACCAAATTATATTCCATGACGACGCTATTGAAGCCGCAATTATTAAATGCCAACGCAACGGGTTCGCCCTCACGCAATGATAAGTGATCGAAACTACCCCCTGGAATGACGATTGCTAGCGGGTGCTTCGGCGACACCAGCTCGCCAATTGAAGCCAAAGTATACGCATGCACCTTAAATTTACGACCATTGAAGTTAGTTAATGTTAATTCGGTTAATTTCATTTTTCCACCCCTCGTTTAGTCATGTTTTTTGCCAAAAATGCTGACGATAACGGCACTGTTAATAATACACCGATTAATGAGTACATGATGATTAAGGTTTCGTTAACAAACATTTTCTCATTCAAAATCTCACCCAAAGTGTAATTTAGCCTAATATACCATAAAAATAACGATAAGCAGCTGCCAAACATCCCAAATAAAATGGTGTTAATCGCGGTCCCGAGCACGTCATTACCGATTTTAACGCTGCTGGCCATTAATTCGTCACGGGTAATCAGTGGCTGGTGCTTTTTTATTTCTAATAAGCCGGAGCTCATTGCCACGGCTGCTTCGGCCACCGCACCCAAGGCCGAAAAAATCGCCACGGCCACCGCGATTAATCGATAGCTCAGTCCCGGCATTTGGGATAAGCCAACCAGAATTTCGCCGGCTTCGGGGCCTAAGCCGGCTGCTTGTGCCAGCCATTCAAAGCCGAGAATCAAGACGCTAACGGCAAGGCAAACAATTAGCGAGGCAGTAAAAGAATTTTTTGCAACTTCATAATCGTGTGTTCCTAAGAAAATGATCGTGACCAATTTAAGCGGAATGAAAAGCAAGATCAGAAGCGGAATGCTGATGCCCCAAGAAATAAAAATGGCTAGCAAAATGAGCAATAGAGTGTTGATCAAGACGCTAAAGAAACTGCGGATCCCTGTTTCACCACCGATTATGGTCATTAAAATTGCCAGCACAATGATTAAGGCCATTAAAGTCGTCATTTTTTATTCCACTCCTTCCATTTTTGATCTTCTAAAAACACTAGGCTGCAACCCGTGGCAAACACAACGGTCAAAACAATTCCGATGGCAGAAATCACGCTTTGCGTCACCCCGAGCGACAAAGTAAAGCCAAAGGTCGAACGCAAGGTATTATTATCACGCAAGTAAATGATTGTTAACGGCAAAGCCTCGGACATAAAAATCAAGACCAACACATTGATCAGTGGCCCCATGATTTCCTGCCCCATCGTTCGTCCACTATTGAGCAATTGTTTAGCCGTGAGGTCTTTTTTAGTCTGCACTAACTCATATAAGCTGGAAACAATATCAGTTGCTTCATCCATCACGGCTCCTAAAATTCCCAGCAGCGTTTGCGCCAAAAAGATACCGCGTGGATCCTGCGTTGCATAGTCACCTGTTTCATATTTGATTTCCGATTCACCCGTCAAACGCATAATGACGTAGCACAAGGCAAACGAAACGAAAATTCCCAGTAGAGTGGCCGCCCAGGTCACAAGCATTTTTTGATTAAAACCTTGTACAAGCAATAAGCTGAAAAATGAAAATACAATATCAGCGAAGGCAAATAATAAAACAATGTGTGAGCCGTTTAGCTTGATATCGATGTGCAAAATCAAATAAAACAGACCAATACTTAAAAGCATTGACGCAATTAGGCCCAGCGCTTTTTTACCAGAAACAGCCACCATTAAGGTAACCATCACCGTCATTGCCAAGACGAGTACCCAGTCACGCTTGGGCGTTTGGATGGCGGGATCATTGTGCTTGATATTAACAAAAATCCGCTGACCGGCCCGATATTTTTGGGTAACCAGTTGCGAGGGGTAATAATAATTAACGGTTTTAAAAGTCTGATTGCGATGCTGACCCGATAAAATCTTAAGGTGTAAAACCTGTTTCCTAGTTTCATCCTTATTATCATAGACATCGGTGCTTTTTTCGACCAACGTGTCTTGAATCACTTGATCGGTGATCAATGCAACATCGTGTTTTTGATAGATGTCGGTAGCAAAATACGTGCAGGCCGTTAAAACCAATCCAATAATTGCCGTAACTAGCGCTAATACGTAACGCTTTTTTACTTTTTTCAAATTCCATCTTCCTTAATTTTTTTAGAGGGTATTTTGGTCAGCACTAGGAATGCGCGCTGCACTTTTGCACTTCTTAGCTAACTTGACCTTAACAAAAAACGGCTTTTAGCAAAAAGTCGTTTTTAGTTTTTAATTGTCTACATATCAATAAATTTTTGCCACCAGTGCTGTTTTTCCGGCTCAACCTGCATGTCTTCCAAGGTGCGATGAGCGTTGGCATGCGCGTTTTTTTCAGCATTCTCTTTAGCCTTGGCTAAAATTTCTTCATGCACTTCATCTGAAGATTTAGCTTCCACATTAGCAACTTGGGTTATTTTTTCAGCATTTTCACTCAAAGAGGAATCAGCTGTTTGTTCATCTTCAACAATTCCCGAAATATCAGGCAGACGGGCCAAGTCATCATCGGTTGCAGTCGTATTTGCCAGCTTTTTTTGCTGGGCCAGCAAGTCTTTATTCTGTTTTTCAATGCGGTTTAATTGCTTTTGCAAGCTTTCAAGGGCGGCATTTTGCTGGCCGATGGTCTGCTGTAAAGCATTCAAGAGCTTTGTCACCTCAGGCGCGTTCATGATTTCCTGCTGCTCGTTCACCACTGCAATTTGCGGCTCTGTGCTCTGCTCGCTCAGCACATAAATCTGCTGGGCGGCTTCTTGCAGTGTCAATCCGTTTTCCTGCGATAGCTTATGAAAATCTTTTAAGTCCTGGATATCCTTTTCACTATAAAGGCGCGCATTCTGCTTAGTTCGCTTATAATAATATGGCTTACCCGTAACTTTTTCAACAATGAGCGAATATTTGCGCAAGGTGGCCACGCTAATTTGCAGCTCCTTTGCCGTTGCAGCTGGAGCGGTTAATTCTTCAAAACCATGCTTATCTTTAGTCATCACTTCTTACTCCCGGCATAATTCAATTAACCTTTCTTGTGTAGCAGCATCTTCTTATGCTCATAGCGCTCTTGTCCAAGCTCAATCAAACGGGTGATTAATTCCGTATAAGGAATGCCTTCCTGCTCAAACAGTTTCGGATACATGCTGATATTAGTAAAGCCCGGCAATGCGTTAACTTCGGTCAGCACAATCTTTTGGTCACTTTCACGCAAAGTCGAGTCGACACGAGCCAAACCGCTGCATTCAGTCACTTGATAAACTTTCAGGGCATTAGCTCTAATTTTTTCAACAATTTCTGCTGGCAATTCAGCCGGAATTTGCAAAGTTGTCGTTGAATCGTCGTCATACTTATTTTCATAACTGTAAAAGGTGCCGGCAGCGTTAATGATCTGGCCCACGCCTGACACCAAAGGCTTGTCATTGCCCAGCACCGCTACTTCAACCTCGGTACCATGAATTGTTTGCTCAATCAGCACCTTATCGTCATAACGGAAAGCATCTGCTAACGCATCTTTAAATTCTTGCTCATTAGTAACGTGATAAACACCAACTGATGACCCTTGATTAGACGGCTTAACAAAGAGGTCCCCGCCCAGCTTTTCACTTACCTTCGCATAATTGCACTTGTCATTATTAGACTCTTCGTATTCAAAACGTTTGACTGAAATCCAATCGGCTACTGCCACACCGGCACGCTGAGCCAGAATCTTAGTAAATTCCTTATCCATGGTAACGGCCGCAGATAAAACATCGTCGCCAACAAATGGCTTATCTAAAATTCTAAATAAACCTTGCAGGCACCCGTCTTCACCTAAATTACCGTGAACAATTGGAAAGAAAACATCGATTTCAGGTAAAGCCGTCAACTCAATCAGATTGGAAATATTGGCTACTTTATTGGGATTTTGCACCGTATAATGCGGGTCCGCCAGCACTTTAAACGAATCTTCTTCACTGGCCAAGTATCCATCATTAGTAATCCAAATCGGGTGAACATCAAACTTATCTTGATCAATCGCATTATAAATATTGTGGCCTGACATAATTGAGACTTCATACTCAGAAGAGTTGCCGCCAAAAATCAGACCAACTTGTGTTTTCCTAGTCATTTGTTTCTACCTCTTAATTAATGTTTCTAATTTTTTATTATACGGCAATCAGGAATAAAAAAATTTCAAAAACAGCTTTTTTAAAAAATATTTTCCAGATTTTACCTAAAAGTTTTCTCAGTACCATGAAAATGACCATCTTTTTGGTTAAATTAACATTTTTGCTAATGAAAGTGGTTATTAATGACAGGCTAAACATGATTAAAATTTGACAATAAACTCATAACCAAGATTAATCAAAATTAGCGAAAATGGCCTAATAGCCTTTTTATTATTGGCCAATCATAAAAAAACTATTTGCGCCGCTGCGGCTGTAAGCGCTAACCTAAAATTAGCAAGTTAGTTAATTAACAAAATTTTTGAAACGGCTAGCACAAAGACCTGCTGGTCAAAAGCTTTTACTTAACTGAAAGGAAAAAAGACCATGTTTCTCAAAAATCATTTTGGCACAATTATCACGACCGTCTTAGCTTTATTTATGGGCTTAGTGATGGCAATTTCCGTCGCCGTGGTTGATCACTTAGGCTTAGTCTGGACAGTCTTATTCAAATTATGGAGTGAAATTTTCTTCATTGTTTTCACCGTTAGCTTGTTTTTACCCTATAATCGTTGGGGCGATTGGTTTGCTGGTCTTTTTGGTCTCAAGCAGGGCACGATCGGTTTCAAACTAGTCCAAGGACTGATTCCGTCAGCCGTCTTAAATACCTTCAACACCTGCATCTGCAGCGGGCAGAGCATTTTCTATAATCCGGCCATTCCGCGCGCATTAAGAATGCAAACCTGGCTGCAGGGCTGTGTTCATGACTGGCTGATTTTTTTCATTATTTCTTATTTAGCTTCATTTGTGGCTGTGTGGCTTGGAACCAAGGTCGCAAAAGCCATTTTAAAGTAAACCATGATTAATTGGAATAAAGTAAACTGATAATTTATAATTTATTATAAGTATAAATTATCATTTTTTTAGCGTTAAGTAAAATCGGAGCGTCACCATGAATAATCCAGAAGAATTGCAGCATTTTTTAGATATTTTGCTAAAAGAAAGCAATTTTACGAAAGCAGCGCAAGAGCTCTACATCTCGCAGCCTTATTTAACCCAATTAATTAAACGGATTGAAAAAGCACTAGGTGTAAAAATCATTGAACGTGACAAGCCGCCCTATACATTGACCCCAGCGGGACTGGTCTACTATCACTACCTTGAAAGCGTTGCTTATGACAAGCACCAATTACAACGCAACTTAGCTTCATATATCCACCCGGGAAAACAGATCATTCGCATTGGCATTTTAGAAAGTCTGGGCACTTACCTCTTACCAGAAATTTTACCCGCTTTTCTGAAAACAAATCCCGAAGTCAAAATTCAATTAGTTGAAGCACTTCCTCGCGAAAGCGAAAAAAGACTGCTAAACGGCGATATCGACTGTTATCTTGGCCAAACGCCTGAGGCAATTGATTCCAGCCTTGATGTGGTTGTCAGCGGTGGTGAAAAATACTATGTGGTCATCTCACCTGCTTCACCATACTACCAAGAAAGAAAATTTATTCTTCAACCCGACGAGCTAAAGTTGAAAGAAGTTTTGCAGGAGCCTTTAGTATTGAGCGCACCCGGTTCAGCAATCAGACACCAAGTAGATGGTTTATTTCAAAGGCTAAAGCTGCAAGCAAATATCGTCATGGAATCAAAGAGCGTCATTACGGCTACTAACTTGGCGGTTCACGGTATTGGCTTAACTATTTCTTCGGCAAGCATCATTAAGCGGATCGCTCAAACCCCAATTAACCTCTTGCCATTAGACGATAACATTATTAATTTAACTTTCTTTTTAGCGACCCGACGCCAAGAAAAACTATCGTCCGCCTTAAAAAATTTGATCAAAATTTTTAAAAACAAAGACCTTAAACCTCAAATCAATTAATTTAGTCCTCCGGCTCCGCCCAGCTAACGCGATACACTTTATTGATTTTGGCCGGATGTTTAGCCAAGTTTGGCAAGTTGACTTTTTGATGGTAAGCCACTGTTAGGTAAACATCATTTTCGCTAAGCAGCTGGATTCCTTCAACCTCAGTATAATAGCCAGCAATCTCTAAGCTAGTCTCCTTGGTTAAATTAACCAGTTGCCAATTGGGTGCTTGCTTTTCTCCCCAAGGAATTTTAATGATCTTGCGATCTTGACCGCTCCGATCATCAAACGGCTGACTGGAAAGATAAATTTCAAACTGATCATGCCGATTTTGATCCAGGTAATGATCAAGATCGAAGCCTTGCAGCGAACCCACTTGTCCGTCTTTTCCTGACAGATTTGGGATCATAAAGGCAGCTAAGCAGTTAAGCTTACTAATATCGACCTCTTTGCCGGCAGCTGTTGCATGGTCTAAGGCATAATTAATCTCACGTAAATAATAAAGCGCGAAGTAGCCGTTATGTTCGTTATCGCCGTAGGCCAACAAGAAATAGCGATAATCCGGAGAAACTGCGGCTTCGACGCGAGCAAAGTCGCTGTTAGCGCATTTTAGTCCAAAACGATCGCCCGCATGATTTAAATTGACTAGGCGCGGCATCTTCACAGCTTGTTGATAGCGGTGGCTAAACACCAAGCCCACCCGGGCAATTTGCTTTGACCAGTTAGACCAGGCTGCGCTTTGATTCGAATCATTGGGGCTAGTCCCAATGAACCACTGCCCGAATTTACCGGCCGTGATCAAAGTTTGGGTATGCCCCGCGGCCTTTTTAGTCAAAGTAAGCCGCGGACACCTTTTATTGAAGGCAACATTTTTTCCCGTTCTTCCCCGGTAAACAAAAGTATCGCCAGCAACGTGCTGCAAGGCGTAGGTGTACTTCCCATTAATCGTCGCTTTTTGGACGACAACCTGACGTAGATCCTGATCAACCGGACCGGTCACGCCTTCCCAATCATCTAGGTTGCTAATCAGCTCAACTTTAACTTTCTTTGCTTGCGGAATCTCTTGATTAATGGCCACAACAATTCTTCTCTTTCTTTATTTAAAACAGCAATTCTTAAATATCCTTGTAAAATATTGTTTTTGCCCATTTCGGCACTGTTTTGTCCTATAATTATTTCATAAAGCAGGAGACTTTTGAAAAATGTTACACCGGATTTTTATTGCACTGACCAGTTTAGTAGTTGGATTTTCTTTTAGTTATACACCTGTTGCCGCGGCTGCTTTTACGCCTAGCGAGACTGACCGCATCGGTCAATTGCGCCAAGAATATGCTGCGCTCGACCAGACCAGCTTTAATTCACACAATTTATATGCTGTTCTGCCCCAATTTAAAGATCAATTTAAAGCGGGCAAGGTGGTGCCTAACTATTTGACTGCTCAGTTAGACTATCTCAATTTTTACCGCGGGATTTTTGGATTAGCACCTGTTAGCATCAACGAGGAAGATAATCAGGCCGCACAGAAAACCGCCGCCGTTTTAGCTGTTCTAAATGCAAACCCACTGGTTAATCAACATAATTTACCTCATGAAAAGCGCCCCAAGCTGATTAATAAGGCAATCTGGCATTTGGCAAAAGTTACGTCCAACCAGGCCAATCTTAATTTTAATACTGCTAACCAGAGCGCTGGCGCGGTGATCACCGATTTATTAACTGATCGCTATAATTTATCCGGTGCCGATACTGGACATCGAGCTTGGCTGCTATCAACCAGACTAACTGCCACGGGCTTTGGTGCTGCTTATGGCAAAAACGGCTGTCGCTATTCCGTTCAAAAGGTTATAAATCCGGCCGATACCTTTCACCCCGCTAGTCAAGAGCAAGTTGCCTACCCATCTGGGGACGTTTTTCCCCTTGAACTTTTGCAAAATAATAAAATTGCCTGGTCACTGTATTTATCAGACCGAGACTTTGATTCCATACCGCTCATCACGATTACGGATGAAGATACTAACTCTACCTATCAGGCAAAAGACGTCAAAAACTACAGTAATGCCGGCTATGGCAATTTTCAAACCATTATTACTTATTCGCCTAATCAAACACCATTAATTGCCGGACATGAGTACCGAATTCAAGTGGGCGACCTCGCGACTTACCGCGTTAAATTATTCTCGTTAACTAAGTAAAACGGCTTTTCAACAAAATCTAAACTAACAAAAAGCTCAAAAGCAGATTGCTTTTGAGCTTTTTTATTTAAGATAGTCGCTGATTGCAGCTAATAAGCCGGCTTCATTATTGACAATGATGCCGTTTAATTTAACTAAGCCAGTGGTGTACAAGTTCAAGTAGTGAAACTGGTTTTCGGCAATTTCACTTAAAGCCTGCAGCTTCTTCTGATTGCTGCTCCCCTGCTGCCTTGTATCGGTGTACAGACCGACAATGGGAATTTCTTTTGCGTAAGCAACACCAATTTCGCTGGCCACACCATTATCAATACTCAGTCCATCAAGAATTGCTACCATCAGGTCACTCTGCAGCAATTTTTGCGTGTCTGCCTGTGCAATCATCTTGGAATCAGCATAGGCTTGCTTGTCATTAATTTCCGCATTTTCCTGGGGCAAATACAAATCAATCTGCGGGTCAAGCTGGCGAATTTTCGCCGCTAGCTGCGCATTATAATTAATCTCTGCTTGTGAAAAAAGCGCATTGGCAAAATATATTTTCATTTTTAACTCCTTGTGACGAGCTTAATCAGCCGAGGCAGTAAATTCCCAGACAATCGCACTAAGGACATACAAGATTACGCCCACAATAACAAAATCCAAAAAAATGCTGCTGCTGATTTCCAAAATGTAGCCAAAAACAGCTACCTGATCAACGTTGATGACGATTGGAACCAGCGCTAAAATACCGGCGATTAAAATCACCCAAAAACCGGCCCACATGCACGAGGCAGTGACTTCATGCGCTAATGCCTTGGAACTCATCGCCGTCTTCATTTCGCTAACTAGCGACCTGATGCTGATTACGGCCATCACCAGTAAAACGAGATTAATCAATAAGAAAATAAAGGCAACGTTACCGCCAATGGTGATCGTTTGTAAGCTGAACGCATCAGCCACTTCATAAGGCGCATTATTTCGCTGCTTTTTTAATTTTTGTCGCACCAGTTGCGCATCACTCGAAGATTCCTGATCAATATTGCGATCAATATCAA